>CAYZDQ010000098.1:0-7102 GCA_964476955.1 uncultured Anaerolineaceae bacterium | reverse complement strand
GGTACCTGCTGTGGGCCTATTGTGAGGCACAGCGGGAGGTCGGCGGCGGGAGGTCCTCAGGCTGCGCGAGCGGCGGGCTGTGCCTGGTGCCCCTGCATGCGGGTCGCGAGCACCGCGGCCAGGTCCTTGAAGCCACGGCTGAAGAGCGAGTCCGGGTAGGCCGTCACGATCGAGGAGCCCGCGTCCACCGCGCCGGAGGCCAGGCGCTCGTCGTGCATCAGCACCGCGTCTGGTCGCCAGCCGAGCTCGGCCTCGAACTCGGCCGAGTCATAGTCCGGGTCGGCGTGGTTCACGACCGTGAGGATCTTGTCCATGGGGAAGCCGGCCGCAGTCAGTACCGCGTGACAGCGCTGCATCTTGCGCACGGCGCCATGGCGCGGCGTGGTCACGTCGATGACGACATCGGCATCGTCGAGCGCGGCCAGCGTGCGGTCGTCCATCACTGCCGGCACATCGATGACCACGAGGTCGAACATCTGCTTGAGCGTGTGGTGTGCCCGCCGGATGTCGGAAAGCATGACCAGGTCCGCCTGCTCCATGCGCGGCGGTGCCAGGAGGACATCCAGACCGGTCGCGTCCTGCCACAGCAGCGGCGCGACATCTGCCTCGGTGACATGGCCGGTGGGCAGCTGCAGGAGCGAGGGTGCTGTCTCAGGCGCCTCGAGATGGAGTCGCACGTCGCCGTGCACCTGGTCGCCGTCGATGAGCACCACGCGCGACCCACCCGACTGGCTCATGGCCACGGCCAGGTTGTGAGCGATGGCGGTCCGGCCAACGCCACCCTTGGCCGAGAACACCGCGATGGTGCCGGCCGGCGCGGCCGCCTCGGGGCCGTGATGGCTCTTGGCCGCGGCGAGGATGGTGGTCAGCAGCACGTGCCCGTCGACCGGCAGGGACACGACCTCTGCAGCGCCCAGGTCCGGACTCAGCGTCAGCGGCTGGTCGGGCACGGTCAGAAAGATGATCGGCGTCTCGACGCCCGCAGCACGCAGCGATCGAGCCACGTCCGCGCCGGAGACCTGCCCCTGCAGCAGGGCATCGACGATGACCAGGTCGGGGCGCTCGGCGGTGATGCGCTCCACGGCCATGCTGCCGTCGGAGACCGTCTCCACCAGCCGGATGCGCTTGTCGGGCGCGAGCAGGTCGCTCATGTGCGCAGCCACGCGGTCGAGCTCTTCGACCAGCATCACGCGGATCTCGCGCTCAGCCTCAGCGTCGGGAGGCGGCACGACCGCCCACGACGGAGCTGCGGTGTCCTCAGGCAGCTCGTCGTCGGTCACGTCGTCGACGAGGTCGAGGACCGGTGGCTGGTCGGGCATGGGGGGCGTCGGTAGGGCAGTCATCGGCGTCCTCCGGGTGACGGTCGTTGCGGGCGATGGATGTGGTCGCGGCCGGCCGACCTCCTCGCTGGGATTGCCTCCCGGCCGCTGGATGCATCGTCGTGCCAGACCATCGGGTCAGCCCCCCGCCCGAACGTCCCGGCGGTGGCGCGACTGGTACGGGCCTACACCGCACCGTTCCTCACCTTCGTGCGGGGACCGACGGTCGACAGCCGCATATCGACGCGGCTAGCTGTCTGCCTCCGCCGCCGCGGCGATGTCGTCGAGGTCGGCCATGAGCGCCTTCCGCGTCGAGCCCTCGAAGAGCTTGCCGATGACCGACATCAGCTTGGCGCCGGTGCTCTGTGCCTCCGCGCCGAACTGCCAGGACACGCTGCAGCCATCACCCTTGGGCTCCACGCGCATGACCGAGCGATAGAGCACGCCACGCGACAGCGATTCGACCACGTACGAGCGGCCCTCATCGACCTCGGTCACCGACATCGATTCGGTCGACTCGCGGCCGAACATCACACGTGTCTCGCGCCAGGCGGTGCCGACCCCGAAACCGGAACCACCATCGGTGCGCTCCAGCGCCGTGATCGCGCTGATGACGTCCTTGGTCCGGTCCAGGTCGGTGCAGATGGCCCACACCCTCTCCGCGGGCGCGGGCACGTCCCGCTCGACCGTCAACACTGCCATGGCTGATCCTCCGGTCCTCTGCCTCATGCCCCCGCGCCGAGTGTATGCCCGAGCCGCTAGTCCACCGCCGCCATCGCTATACTCGGGCGCGATGCAGCAGCCGATGTACCACCCCGCTGACCTCGCCTCCATGGATCCGCTGGTCCTGATGAAGAACCTTGACCACGTGCGCATGACGTCGCGCCGCCTGAGCTACATCCTGCAGGGCCAGGTGCACCTGTATCGGCCCGAAGCCAACGAGCTGCGCATGCAGATCGACCTGTACGTCGAGGCCGAGCGCGCGATCGAGTCCGAGCTGGCCCGCCGCCAGATCCGCGCCTAGGCACCCTCCCGCAACGCATGACCGATCAGCCCGTCCACACGGGCAGGACCGAAGTGACCATCCAGCGTGGTTTGCCCGAGTCTCTGCGGACAGATGCGGTAGAGGTCTTCGACGAGGCCTTTGGCGAGAAGCTCTCGCTGGCCATCCCTTCGACCGAGAAGCGCCAAACGATCATCAGCGAGGGACTCATCGGCGACAACCTGATCGTGGCCCTGGCCGGCGATGATCTTGCCGGCATCGCCGCTGTCGCGACTCGTGGCGGCCGCTATGACGGCGGCAGCCTCTCCGACGAGTCGGTCAGCTGGTCGATGCTGCGGCGACACCTGGGCACGCTCGGAGCGATCCGGGCCGCTTTGGTGATGCTGGCCTACGATCACAAGCCACCGACGGACGCGCTCCACCTCGAGGACATCGCCGTCGCCGCCGTGGCGCGCGGGCGCGGGATCGGCACGAGGTTGCTGGCGGAGGTCGAGGCCATCGCGCGCGAGGAGGGCAAGGCGCGCGTGGAGCTCCAGGTCATCGACACCAATCCCCGCGCGCAGGAGCTGTACGCGAGGCAGGGCTACGTCGTGGTCAAGACCGAGCGCCTCGGGTTCCTGCGGCGGATCCTCGGTTTCGGTGGCATCTACACCATGGACCTCTTCCTCGACGGCGCCGAGGTCGAGCGGGACTAGGCGGGACGCCCGACGGCGAAGAGGTAGCGCGGCTTCTCGCCCTCGGGCAGCTCCAGCAGCCGGCAGACGGCGGTGTCTTCGAACGAGCCGATGGGCACGCCGCCGAGGTCGAGCGCGACGGCCTGCAGCAGCAGGTTCTGGCCGGCGTGACCAGCTTCGAAGTCCGAGTAGCGAACCCCACGCTCCTCACCGTGTCGCCCGGAGATCCGGCCGGGCACGATCGAGAAGGCCACGATGAGTGGCGCGGTCTCGACGAAGGGCTGGCCGCCGGTGGCCTCGGTCAGTGCCCGTCGGATGTCGCCGTCATGCAGCGGCCGCAGCGCGTGCTCAGCGGGCTGGTAGCACGACACACCGTCTGATGTGATGACGTAGGTCTCGAGCGCGTTGAGCCCGCTGGCGGACGGGGCCGTGCGCTTGCCCTGGTCATGGGTCACGCCCTGCGCGGCCCACAGCAGCTGACCGATCTCGTCGGGCGTGAGTGGGTAAGGCTGGAACTCGCGCACGGTATGGCGCGCAGCGAGCGCGGCCTCGAGGGCCATGCTGCTGTCGGTCCGCGGCGAAGGGAGCTTCTGGGTCGAGCGTTCGGTCTTCATGCCCCGAGAGTGCCAGTGCCCGACTCGGACAGGCTAGGGCCATCGGTCGCTTCGGGCGGTCGTCCCGCGGCTAGGCTGTGGACATGAGCGAACCGGAGATCGTCATCGAGCTCGGCCTGCCTGACGATTTGCGGGCGCAAGCCGTGGTCATCTTCGAGGACGCATTCGGCGAGAAGACGCGCATGGCCGTGGGTGACCGGGAGAAGCGCATGGCCTTCATGGGTCGGTCGTATCGGGCCGACCACGTCATCGTCGCCCGACGTGGCGACCAGCTCCTTGGCATGGCCGGGTTGAGCTCCAAGGGACCGCCCTACGAAGGCGGTCTGATGGGCACCTCCTGGGACCCGCGCCCGTACCGCGACCTGCTCGGATGGGTCGGCGCCTGCTGGGCCGTCTGGGGCATGCGCCTCGGTGACCACAAGCCCAAGCGCGACGAGATCTACCTGGATGGCATCGCCGTTTCAGCGGAGGCACGCGGCCAGGGCATCGGCACGCGCCTGCTGGCGGAGATCACCGCCGTGGCACGGGCCCAGGGCAAGCGCTTCGTGCGCCTGGATGTGGTCGACACCAATCCACGAGCTCAGGCGCTGTACGAGCGCGTGGGCTACAAGGTCACGCGCACGCAGTCATTCCACTGGAAGCGGCGCTGGGTCGGCTTCGGAGCCATGATCTCGATGGAGCAGCGCGTGGAGCCGACGACGGCCCACGACAGCCCACCGTCGCAGCCGGGCGACGTTGCGGGCGACGCTCTGGGTTCGTCGTAGTCACGCGGCAGCGGAGACGACGCTGGGGGTCCGATCGGCGATTCGCTGTAGACAGTCGTCGCTGGGATCGACGCAAGTCGCACAAACCGCCCGTTTCGGCACCCTGACACGGCGTTTGACGGGCGCGGCTATGCCCCGCCACGCTCAGCGCGGGCGCATTCAGGTCACGCTGGCCTCGAGCGGATGGCTACGGGTGTGACTACGGTCGACCGGGGCGACGGCTGACTACGGCGGCAGCCCGAAATGTCCATCTCGGGATCGAGGCGAGCACGACTCGTGCGGCTTGCCGGGAATGAGCATCGGGCACGTGGCGATCGGGCGCCTGTCCGACCGACGCCTGTGCGACCGGGGCCTGTCCGACCGACGCCCGGGCGACCGGGGCCTGTCCGACCGGGGGCCTGGCCTGATGACAGGCTAGGCGACCGCGGCGATCGGCTGCGGCCCTCGCTCCTGGGCGATGACGCGGTTGGCCAGCTCGGCCAGGCGTGGCAGCGCGGCCAGCGCGAGGCCGATGCCCAGGCGCTGGAGCTGCTCGTAGCCCATGCCCTGGTACTCCTCGCGGGCGGCGACGGCGCACATCTCGTCATAGAGCTCCGGCCAGGCGACCGCACGTCGGCGATAGCAGAAGCGCACGAATGCCTCGGCCTCCGCGTCGGGATCGAAGGACGCCTCGGCGGTGTCGTCAGCCTGGATCACGACCCCTCGCATCACGGCTGACCCACCGCTCGTGTAGCGCTCTTCTCTCGATTCGGACAGCACGTTGCCCAGCCGCTCTCTCGACACCCTCTCCCACCTTCTACGGGCACGTCGAAACGCACCCGCGTTGAACCAGATACAAACAACTTCACGCCGTGCGCAAGACCGTGACGCGACGACGCGCTCCAGCCCGTGGGGATGTCCGCAGACCCCTGGCTATCCCTCTCCTTGCGCCATCCCGGGGGTCTCCCCGGGCGGCTCCGCAGATGATACGGGAGCGCTCTCGATGGGCGCTAGCGGCTCATCCACGAAGTTGTCCACGACCTTGTCCACATCGGTCCGATGCATGCACATGCGGTGACGGACGGACGGGTGCCGATGGGCCGGTCGGGCCTCGTCGGCGCAGGTCAGACGGCCGGCTTGCGGCGAACGCCGAGGCCGGGCTCGTGGGTCAGCTGCCAACGGCAGTCGTCACCGAGCTCGAGCCCACCGAACGGATCGTGGGCCAGAAGCAGGCTGCCATCGAGGTCGAGCCAGTCGACCTCGCTGGCCACCATCGCCGCCGCCGCCACACCCACGCTGGACTCGACCATGCAACCCAGCATCAGCTTCATGCCCAGCTCTCTCGCGCGCCGGATCATGCGCAGCGCAGGGCCGATGCCGCCGCACTTGGCGAGCTTGACCACGACGCCGTCGACGACGCCATCGAGCATGGCCAGGTCATCGATGAAGACGGCCGATTCGTCGGCCATGATGGGCAGGCTCGAGCGCTCCCGGAGCCAGCGCAGCTCGGGCAGCATGCGCGCCTTGAAGGGCTGCTCGACGAGCTCGACGCCGAGACGATCGAGCTCGGGGATGAGTGCGGCCGCCTGCTCGGGCTGCCAGCCGGTGTTGGCATCGACGCGCAGCGGGCCACTGAAGACGGCTCGCACCGCTTCGAGCGTCTCGATGTCGGACGGTCCGCCAACCTTGATCTTGAGGGCTGGGAAGTGGGCCACGCGCTGGGCCCGTTGGGCCACCGTGGCGGGATCGTCGATGCCCAGCGAGTAGTCGGTCGGCGGCAGCTGGTCGGAGGTGCCGATGAGCTCCCAGACGGGGACATCATGGGCCTTCGCGGCCATGTCGTGGAGCGCTGAGTCGAGGCCCATCTTGGCGCCGCCGTGGTTGCCCAACGCATCGTCCATCAGCTCGGCCGAGCGCTCCAGCCAGGCCAGCACCTCGACCCGATCGGCAGGCAGCGGCCCCAGCTCGTCGAGCGCACCCACCAGACGTGGCAAGACGACCTCGGTGGTCTCCACGGTCTCCCCGTAGTAGGGCACCGGGAAGCATTCCCCCAGGCCCGCCTCGCCATCCCGCGCGAGGAAGCTGAGCACGATCTGGCTCGCCTCCGAGTCCTCGCTGCGAGCGATCTTGAAGGGGTCGCGGAACGGGAGGTGCAGGACCTCCGTCTCGAGTGTGAAGGTCATCTAGGCGTTCCCTTCCAGGCTGGCACGGAGCCCGGCGAAGAGCCGCTCCGGACCGAAGCGATGTGGATCGTCGGTGGGCAGGCCGGTCTCCGCGGCGACGCGTTCGATCTCCGCCTGAGCTTCGTCCTCGGAGAGCAGGGCTGTGTTGAGCGCGATCGCGGCCACCCGTGACGGCGCGACCGCGTTGGCGACCGACTCGTAGAGGCGGATGTTGTCCGTCAGCGAGAGCGTCGGTGCCGTGGACCCGGTGGCCTGCTCCCAGCCGAAGTGGCCAGCGCGGCCCGGCTGGTGGACGAGCACCATCGCGTGCGGGGTGGTGCCGTGGACCAGGCCCAGGGTCACCGCGGAGTAGGCCGGGTGGTCGATCGAGCCCTGGCCCTCGACGAAGATCCAGTCACCCATCTCCTCCGCCTGCTCCACCAGCCACTCGGCCGTGCCGTTGATGAAGTCGCTGATGACGCGATCGACCGAGACACCCCAACCCTCGATCATGATGCCGGTCTGGCCGGTGGGCACGAAGACGGTCGAGAGTCCGGCCTCGCTGGCTGCGCAGCGCAACTCCAGCG
>CAYZDQ010000097.1:6493-7132 GCA_964476955.1 uncultured Anaerolineaceae bacterium | reverse complement strand
GTTCTCGGCGATCTGACGAATGGGTGCCTCGAGGGCCCGACGGAGGATGTTGACGCCGATCTCGGCATCACCCTCGGCCTTCACGCCGCCGAGTGCGGGGATGGCCTGCAGCAGGGCGGTGCCACCACCGGCGACGAGGCCCTCCTCGACCGCGGCACGGGTCGTGGAGAGGGCATCCTCGATGCGGTGCTTACGCTCCTTGAGCTCGACCTCCGTGGCCGCGCCGACCTTGATGACGGCTACGCCGCCGGCCAGCTTGGCGAGGCGCTCCTGCAGCTTCTCGCGGTCGTAGTCCGAGGTGGTTTCCTCGACCTGCGCCTTGATCTGCGTCATGCGCGCCTTGATGGCCTCGGGGTCGCCGGTGCCGTCCACGATGGTGGTGTCGTCCTTGGTCGAGACGACACGGCGGGCGCCACCGAAGTCCTCAGGCGTGACGGAATCGAGCTTGCGGCCGACCTCCTCGCTGATGACGTTGGCGCCGGTGAGGATGGCGATGTCGCGCAGCATCTCCTTGCGGCGATCGCCGAAGCCCGGTGCCTTGACGGCGAGCACGTTGACCGTACCGCGGAGCTTGTTCACGACGAGCGTGGCCAGGGCCTCGCCGTCGATGTCCTCGGCGATGACGAAGACCGGACGGCC
>CAYZDQ010000097.1:0-6483 GCA_964476955.1 uncultured Anaerolineaceae bacterium | reverse complement strand
CCGAGCTGGACGCCCTTCTCGAGCGCCGGCAGGAGCTCGTTGATGGCGGAGATCTTCTTGTCCGTGATGAGGACGGCGGGGTTCTCCATGACCGCTTCCATGCGGTCGGCGTTCGTCACGAAGTACGGGCTGATGTACCCGCGATCGAACTGCATGCCCTCGGTGTATTCCTTGTCGAGGCCGATCGACTGGCCTTCCTCGACGGTAATGACGCCGTCCTTGCCGACCTTGTCCATGACCTCGGCGATGAGCTCACCGACGTTGGGGTCAGCCGCGGAGATGGCAGCCACGGCTGCGATCTGCTCGTTGGTCTCGACCTGGCGGGCGTTGGCCTTGAGCGCCTCGACGATGGCGTCGACGCCCTTGTCCAGGCCGCGCTTGACGATCATTGGGTTGGCACCGGCGGTGACGTTCTTGAGACCCTGGTTCACGAGCGCTTGGCCCAGCACCACGGCAGTGGTGGTGCCATCGCCGGCGACGTCGTCGGTCTTGGTCGCGACCTCCTTGAGGAGCTGCGCGCCCATGTTCTCGAACGGCTCCTCCAGCTCCACCTCACGGGCGATGGTCACGCCATCGTTGGTGATGGTGGGGGCCCCGAACTTCTTGTCGAGGACGACGTTGCGGCCCTTGGGACCGATCGTCACCCTGACCGCGTCGGCGAGACCGTCGACACCCTTCTTGAGCGATCGACGAGCGGTCTCGTCGAAGATCAGCTGCTTAGCCACGGTGTGGTGTTTCCTCCTTGCAGACGACGGCCGAACCCCGTTGAGGGCCCGGCCGAGCTGCGATCAGTACGTGTTTGCCTAGCCCTCGACGACGGCGAGGATGTCCTTCTGGCTGACGATGAGGAGCTCGTCGTCGCCGATCTTGAACTCGGTGCCGGCGTACTTGGCGTAGAGGACCTTGTCCCCCACCTTGACGTCCATCGGCTCGCGCTCGCCATCGTCGGTGAGGCGGCCGGGCCCGGCGGCGATGATCTCGCCTTCCTGCGGCTTCTCCTTGACGGTGTCCGGCAGGACGATGCCGCTGGCGGTCATCTCCTCACGTGCCATGGGCTGGACGACGACGCGGTCGCCGAGGGGGCGGAGCTTGGTGGCAGTCGCCAACGCGATTCCCTCCTGGTGTGGTGTGTGTCTTGCGGCGGGGGGCCGGCTGCCGGGTGCTTCCCGGGGGCCCGTTGCCCGCATCGCTGGCTGGATTAGCACTCTCAAGGTGAGAGTGCCAGAACTGTATGTCAGACCGGCCCACTATGTCAAGCCGGCGGCCTCCGAACCTCGACTCAGAGCTACTCGGGGCCGCGCTGAGCCTGGCGCCGGGCAACCACGGCCTGAACGACAGCACCCGCGGCCAACCCGATCACCAGGCCCAGTGTGTTGTCGACGATGTCGGCGCTCTCGCAGCCTCGCCCGAGCTCCGCCTGCACCAGCTGCAGGGTTTCGATGAGGAAGGTCAGCGAAAAGGACGCCAGCACGATCAGCAGGTTGCGCCGGGTCCTGGGCAGCAGTCCGAGCGCGAAGCCGAAGGCCAGGAACAGCAGGATGTTGACCACGGCATCGAAGTCAGCGACGACCTCGCGCGGGGATAGCGGGACCAGTCGTGACAGGTCGCACTCACCGACCGAGATGCCGTGGAAGTAGGACTCCAGCTCGCCTGTGGTCGGCGTCAGGGTCGCGCTGAGGATGAGGCCGAGGCTGGCGAGCAGGAGGAAGGCGACCCACCGCTGCGTCTCCAGGAAGCGCGCCAGCCGGCCCGACAGGAGCGCCACCGCCACCATCCAGACGAGGAGCACGGGAAGAGACCACAGGAACAGGTCGACCGACTCGCGCAGGCCGTAGGTCGCGTATGGCTCGGCGAGGACATCGGCAGCCACCCTCACCGAGTCGTCTCCGGTCGAGTGATGGCCCCCGGGTTCAGCGATCCAGCGTGAACCGGTCTAGTCCTTCGACCCGACACTGCCGGAAGGACCGGGCGCGGCATACGGTGTCTCGTACGGTGCACCGGTCGTGGATGAGGCACCCGGGCCCGTCCCGTTGCCTCCTGCAGGCGGCGCGGCTGCGGTGGGGGCGGCTGCGGGCGGCGCGGCTGCGGTGGGCCCCCCTCTGCCGTTCGCTGCTGATGGCCCGGCTGGGCCTGGAGGCGGTGCGGCGGCGGTCGTGCCAGGCTTCGCACCTAGGGCGGCCGCGCCCGCACGTGTGACCGCGACGGGGATCCGCCGAGGCAAGCTCTGCGGAGCTCGCGGACCCGCGCCGGCAGGCGGAGGAACGACGGGAGCCCCACGACCGCTCGATCGCCGAGCCTGCCGGTAAAGGATGGCTCCGACCACGTCCGCATCGGCCGCGTGCAACACCCGGGCCGCCTCTGCCGTCTCGCTCTCCGAGTCGCCCGCCATCACCACCAGCAAGGATTCCGAGAGATTCGTGGCGATCACGGCCGCATCGAGGTTGCCCGCCATGGATGGGCTGTCGAAGATGACCATATCCGCGGCATGGAGCAAGCGCCGCAGCAGGGCGCTGAGCTGTTGCGAGCCGAGCGGGTCTGACGTCTCGGCAGGTGGCGGACCGGCCGGCATGAGCCCGAGCCTGGGATGCGAAGTGGCGACCGTGACCCATCCGAGCGGCACGTCCGCATCAGCCAGGACCGTGGTCAGGCCACGGTCGTTGCTGAGGCCGAAGAACGCGTGCTGTCGAGGTGCGCGGTAGTCCGCATCGACGAGGATGACGTTGCGGCCAGCCTCCGCGTAGGCGAGTGCGAGGTTCGCGGCCACGGCGCTCTTGGCCTCAGCGTCGCTCGCGCTCGCCACCATCAAGGTTCGGGCGCTCCCGCTGGCGAACCCGACGCGCGCAAGCACTCCCCGGTAGGCCTCCGCGGCGGCGCTACCCGGGTAGCGGAGCATCACCAGTCGGGCGGGTGCCGGGGCTCGCCGGTCCCGCCGGGATTCCGTCACCGTGCCGATCGGCAGCAGACCCGTCGCCGCCTCGAGATCATCCTCGTCGCGGATCTTGTCGTGCGTGCGCAGATACTCGAGGCCGAAGGCTGCGGCCGCGGCCAGCATGCCGCCCGCGACGAGCGCGAGCAGCGTCCAGTACAAGGGACGAGGCTCGATCGGAGCAGCGGGCGAGGTGGGACGCTCGAACCACTCCAGGTTGTTGCGCACGAACGCCTTCGAGCTGGGCTGAAGGAACTGGATGTCTCGTTGCAGCGCGCTGATCTCACGGGGCAGCGCCAGGATCTCGGCGCGGTCCTCGGCCGTCTTCTGCGCCTTGTTGCGCAGGCCGTCGAGTCGGCCCTGAAGTTTCCGAATCGACTCGCGGTTGGCGGCGATGGCGGCGTCCGCAGCCCGCACCTGAGTGGTGATGAGCGAGCTCCTGACGCGGTTGCGCACCTCGTTGCCGACGGCCAGCGCGAGCACTCGCGCGGCGTTGGCATCACCGGCGCGGGCGTCGATGATCACCTCTAGCGTCTCCTCGGAGATGCTGGTCTCGATCCGGCTCGAGACGCTTCTGACGCTCTCGTCGAGCTCGAGCTTGTCGATGACCGCACGGACGAACGGACCAGAGGTGGCAAGCTCCGCGTACCGAAGGGCTGCCCCTTCAGCGAGTGCAACGTCGCTGAACGTGGCCTCGGGACCCGGGTCCACGAGCAGGCGGGCCGTGGCCTGGTAGACCGCGGGCTGGCCGCTCGACCAGGTGTACGCGATCGCTCCGGCGGCGATGGCGCCGATGAGGATCAGCGGGAGCCAGCGGATGGCGATGCCGACTTGCCGGCCGAAGTCCTGCAATGGTTCTCCTCGAGGCATGCTCGCATGACGATGCGATCGACCGGCGCTCGATCCCGGCCGCCTGGCCACGGACGCTAGCCAAGCCCACCTGCGGCAGCCCCTGCTACCGGGTGGGAGGCACAGGATAGCCGACGAAGGTACCGGTCGGGCCCGGGACCGTGGTTGCACGGTGACGCCGAGCAACGGCGAAGCCACGCTGCGAATCGTCGTGCCCGAGGCGTCGGTACGTGTGGTGCGACGGCTGAGGGGACCGGCATGGGACCTTCGCACCGCCCCCCGCCGCCGAACGTTCCCATGAAGTCTCGGTGAAGTGCCGGGTAACTTGTCCTCGTCACCGTCTATCCGGTGAACCGAAAAGGCACACCCGTCGCGAGGCGGGGCCGCAAAGCCGAGGATCTGGCGCAAGGCCAGGTGGCCGGGCTACCGAATATACCGCCCACCGTCCCCAGGCGGTGGGTGCGACCCAGCGCTGCCGAGCGTGCCGGATCGATGGCCTGCCACTTAGCCTCCCGCCCTTCCCGAAGGAGCAGGAGCCCATGCTCTCCAATCCGGAAACGCCGGACCGAGCCGAAGAGCCGTTCATCCACGAATACATCAGCGGGCCGCTGCCGTTCGCGCTCGATGAGACCCAGACGATCGCGCCTGAAGCGGAAGCACCGCGGACCCGCGCGCGCACGCCGCGATGGCGCCCGGGACGCACCCTGCGCGCGCTGTTCAGCGTGGGCATGTCGTTGATCCTGCTGCTGGCGCTCAGCGTCGCCACCGCCTTCTCGACCGAGCCGCGGAAGCTGCTGGCCATCGATTCGTTCGAGCAGCCCGGCGGTTCCGCCTGGGGTGCGACCGACAATGGCATGCGCTGGAAGTATCCGGCCGGGACCCAAGGCATCTGGCTCGTCTCCGGCGAGGGCGTGATGTCAGCCACGCGCCGCGGACAGATCCACCAGACGATGCTCGACACCAAGGTCCGAGACGTCAACGTGACGTACGACTTCCGCATCGACCGCATCCCCATGGGCTCCGGCGTGCGCGTCGACACCATCGTGCGCAAGTCCAGCGCGGGGTCCTACCAGGCTCGCGTCCGGATCGGGGCCGACGGCAGGGTCTGGCTGGCGATCGCCAAGGTCAGCCCCAACGGCGATTCGCGCGTGCTTGGCCAGCCGTACATGATTCCGGGATCACGCTACAAGAACGGGCGCAGTCTGAGTGTCCGTGTCCAGGCGATCGGCAAGCAGCCGACGCAGGTGCGCATGAAGGCTTGGCCGAGCGGGGGCACGCAACCGTCCTGGCAACTCGTGCGCAACGACCGCACGCACGATGTGAGCAGCGTGGGCAGGACAGGCCTGCAAACGATCGTCACCCCGCGCGCGAAGCGGCCTGATGCCGTCGTCCGTTTCGACGATATCCGAGTGGAACGCGCTCAGAACGCCGTCAAGGTCGCCACCACAGCCAAGAAGGCTCCCGCACAGACCAAGCAGAAGGACACGTCCAAGCCCACCATCCTGGACATCGGGACCCGTGACGTGACCACGACGTCCGCCGTGGTCCACTGGAAGCTGAATGAGCCGGCCACCGGCTACGTGAAGTACGGCAAGACCGTGAAGTACGGCAACCAGTCGGCGCACGACGATGACTTCGATCAGAGCAAGCACGCCAAGAAGCTTTCCGGGCTCCAGCCGGAAACCAAGTACCACTACGCGGTCGTCAGCTCCGACGCGGCTGGCAACCGGCGGGTGTCACGCGACTTCACCTTCACGACCGCGCCCGTGGATCAGGAGCCTCCTGCTCCTGCTCCCGCTCCCGCTCCCGCCGACGACACCTCCAAGCCGGAGTTCCTTGCGATCGAGGTCCTCGACCTGACCGAGACCACGGCACGAGTCACGTGGACGGTGGATGAGCCCGCGACCGGACGAGTCGAGTACGGGCCCACCACGGAATACGGATCCAAGACCAACAAGGAAACCAGCTACGACTACACCACCCACATCCAGGACATCACAGGCCTGAGCCCCGGGAAGACCTACCACTTCCGCGCGATCTCGGAGGACCAGGCGGGCAACTGGGCTGCATCTGCAGACCAGACGCTGACCACACTCGGCGCCTCGGAACCCGATCCAGCGCCGGTCCAAACGCCGGCACCTACGCCGAAGCCCACGCCAGATCCCACTCCTGCGCCGACCCCGGCCCCCGAGCCGACGCCGGCACCGGTAACCCCGGCGCCCGAGCCGACGCCCGCACCGGCTGATCCGGCCCCCGCTGATACGACCCCTCCGACCATCCTTGACATCTCCGTCACCGACGTGACCCAGACCACGGTCGAGGTCACCTGGAGCCTCGATGAGCCCGTGGCCGCGCGCCTCGAGTACGGGCCCACCACCGAGTACGGCAGCAAGACCGCCGCTGAGACCAGCTACGACTACAGCACGCACATCCAGACGATCCGGGACCTCGAGCCCGGCACGACCTACCACTTCCGAACCCTCAACCAGGACGAGGCCGGCAACCGCACGATCTCCGAGGATCGGACCGTGACGACGACGGCACCTGCGCCCACGCCTGCACCGACACCGGCACCTACTCCTGCACCCACGCCTGCACCGACGCCGGTGCCGACACCCACGCCGGCGCCCACCAACGCCGTCTACGTGCCGAACTCGATCGACAGCACCGGCAAGCAGGACGTCCAAGCCGCGCTGCAGTCGTTCATC
>CAYZDQ010000096.1:0-7168 GCA_964476955.1 uncultured Anaerolineaceae bacterium | reverse complement strand
GGGAGTTCGCTTGCCGGCGGCCCACCACCGACCCGGCCGAGCTCGCGGGCCAACTGGCGGAGGCCCGCTCGTCGTAGGCTAGGGACATGCATTCCCACCTCTTCCGATGACGACTACCCGCGCCCCGGGCGCCATCATCTTCGACCTCGACGGCACGCTCGTCGACACCGTCGGCACCCGCGTGGACTCGTGGATGGCGGTCTTCCCCAAGTTCGGTATCGACGCTGAGCCAGCCTTTCTGGCGCCGCTCATGGGCTCCGATGGCAGGTACCTCGCGCGCATGACCGCCGAGCACTACGGCGTCGAGCTCGAGTCCGGTCAGGACGCCGAGATCGACCTCCAGGCGGGCGCCGAGTTCCGCGTGCTCAACGCCCACCCTCGGACGCTGCCCGCAGCACGTGAGCTGCTCGAGGCGCTCACCGACCGTGGCATGCCCTGGGCCGTGGCCACCTCCAGCCTCCCCGAGGACGCGCGTGCATCGGTCGATTCGCTGCAGCTACCGTCGGCGCCGATCATCTGCGACGGCGCCGACGTGGAGCACGCCAAGCCTGCCCCCGACCTGCTCATCAAGGCTGCGGGCCTGTTGCAGACCGACCCGGGCGAGACCTGGTACGTGGGCGATTCGCGCTGGGACATGGTCGCGTCGGGGGCCGCCGGCATGCGTGCCATCGCGGTGCTCACCGGGGCCACGAGCGCAGAAGCCCTGACCGAGGCCGGCGCCGACGTCATCTATCCCACGCTGGCCGAGCTCATGGCGGATCTGCCCGCAGCCTGACCGCGACGGTTCCGGGTCTACTCCTCGCCGGCGAGGATCTCGGCGGCCTCCTTCACCGAGGCACGTACCTCCGGCGTGACCTGCCCACGCCGTCCGTGACTCGAATCGTGGGCGAGTGCTTCGAGTCGATCCTCGATGTCGCGCATGCCCACGAGCTGGCGATCGCGCAGGTCGGACAGAGTGCCGCGCCCGGCACCAGCCGCAGCAGCAAGCACATCACCGAGATGCGCGAGGCACCACGGCGCTGCCGTCACCCATTCCCCCCACACCAGATCGCTGAGGGTGAGATCGACCAGGCGCTTGGCGGCAGCGGCAGCGAGCGTCAGCTCGTTCTCGCAGACGGGGCAGTCCCAAGCGGTCCGGGTGGCCTCGTGGATCCGCTTCGCCGCGCGGAACCCGCTGGCACCCTCGAGCGCCCGCCGGCGCGCGGCCAGCTGCGAGCGAAGGAAGATGCCACCGCCGACGCCATCGCCGTTGCCCGCGGTGTCTGCCACGACCGCGGCGCGGACGTGCCTTCCGCAGAAGCCACCACCCGCGAGGAAGCGGTCGCGATAGGCCCGATCGGTGGTGTGCTGGTAGAGCAGTGAGTCCAGGTACTGCGGCGCGATGCGCGCGACATGCGCGCACATCGGACAGCCGGGACCGGTCAGCGCTTCGACCAGCACGTCATCGCCCATCGAATTGGCCTTCGGCCGTGGCCGATCCGCGCGTGCCTGGTCCTGCTCCATGGACGGCAGTCTAGTGTGGATGGCCCGCGGGTAGACACGACGACGCCCCGGTGGGTCGGACCCACCGGGGCGTTTCGACTCGCGGCTGCTGCGCTGCCTACGGAGTGACGATGAAGTCACCCTGCATCAGGAAGTAGTGGCCGGGCACCGTGCAGGCGAAGCGGATGTCGCTGACATCCTCCGGCACGACCCACTCGAGCTCCTGGATGCCGGTATCCCAGTCGGGCAGGCCGATGTCGGTCGTGCTGGACGGAACACTGAGCTCGCTATCGGGACCGATGTAGAAGTTGTGCGCGAAGCCGGCGGTGTTGTCGATGCGGAAGATGACCGACTCGCCCGGGGTCACGTCGATGGTCTGGATCTGCTCGCCGGCCTGCAGGAAGCGCAAGGCGGCGTCAGCTTCGAGCTCGATCACGCGCGGCTCGCCATCGCCTGCCGCGGCCGGCTCGGCGGGCGCTTCGGTGGCGACCGGAGCATCTGTGGCTGCGGGCTCCTCGGGCTCGACGGGCTCCTCGGGCTCGACGGGCTCCTCGGGCTCGACGGGCTCGGTCGGGTCGGTCGGCTCGGCCAGCGAGAACACACCCTGCATCGTGTAGTAGTGGCCGGGCACGGTACAGGCGAACTTGAGATCGGTGATGTCCTCCGGCACGACCCACTCGAGCTCCTGCTCGCCAGTGGCCCAGTCCGCGATACCCGTATCGGTCGTACCTGCGGGGACCGACAGCTCGCTGTCGGCGCCGATGTAGAAGTTGTGCGCGAAGCCGGCGGTGTTGTCGATGCGGAAGATGATGGTCTCGCCGGGAGTCACGGCGATGTCCGGCAGGGGCTGGCCGCTGGCGTCGGTGAAGCGCAGGGCACTGTCCGCCTGCATGTCGATGATGCGCGCCTCGGTGGAGACGGGGGCAGCGGGCTCGGTGGGCTCGGCAGGATCAGACGTCTCGGCCAGTTGCTCGGGCTCGGTAGGCTCAGGCGTCTCGGCCGGCTGTTCGGGCTCAGTGGGCTCCGCGGGCTCGGGCGTGGTCTGAGCGGCGTCCTCGCCCGACGCGGTGGTCGGGGCGAACGTCCATGCAGAGCCGGAGTCGCTGGTGCAGGCAGCCAGCACGAAGGCGAGTGCGAGCAGGGCCGCGATGGCCCTGGGGAGGGATGTGTTCATGGGCCCGATGCTACGTCAATCGGCTCGCTTGGACTCGGACGCGATGCTGATGCCCTCTGGGATCAGCCCCTGGCGGATGGCCACGCCTGCTGCCTCGGTCCGGCTGGAGACCCCGAGCTTGGCCAGGATGCGCCGGACGTGGACGTGGACCGTGCGTTCGCTGATGAAGAGCCGAGCCGCGATGTCCCGGTCGGTACGGCCCTCGGCCAGGATGTTGAGCACCTCTCGTTCGCGTGGGCTGAGGCCGTACGAATCAGCGGGGCCCTTGCGCAGGGCGGAGATGACCCGCTCGTCGATGGCGCGGGCGATGTCAGGGCTGCCGCTCGAGGTCGGGCGTCCGGGGCCAACCGCCACCGGCTCCACTCCACCGGGGCCGACCGCGACCACGTCGTCGGCGACCGGCAGAGCCACGCGGGCGCGAGCGCCAAGATCGACGACCTCGCGCAGCAACGGCAGCGCCGGCAGCTCCCGAGCGATGCGATATGCCTCTGAGAGCGGCTCGCTGGCCTGGACCCGGGCGGCTTCGCGATCTGCCTCCGAGGCGGAGGCGAGGATGGCGAGGGCCTGCCACCATCGCGCCTTGGCCTGCCGATACGGCAGCGAGTGCTCTTCCCACGCGCGGGCCAGCACATCCCAGTGGGCAGGATCGACCTTGCCCTGCACGCGCTCGCGATGTACCCGCGCCACGTCCAGGAGCAGGTCCGCCTCACGCTTCGCACCGAGCTCGGACCCAAGCTGAGAGCCGCGGGCGTGTTCCTCGGCGGCGCTGAGGACGTCGTCAACCAACGTTCGCGCCCGGGCGATCAGACCGGCGTCGGAGGCAGCTCGGCCATGCTCGGCGGCGGCGGCTGCGGCTTCGGTCGAGGCGGAGGCCGCGTAGGCGATGACGTCGAGCTCGTCGCTCTCGAGAACGCGAGGCCACTCGCGCTCGGCGATGCTGAGCGCCTCTTCGGCGTGGCCGTTCCAGAGTGCGAGGCTGATGGCTGAGCGCAAGACGATGCCCGTGGACTGTCCCGGGGCCACCGTCTGCAGCTCGAGCAGCGTCCGACCGACGAGCGACGCCGCCTCTTCGTCGGCCCGCGACTCGGTCAGCAACATGCCCAGGACGAGCAGCGAGAGCCAGGTCCGCTCACGCTGGTCGCTGAGCCACCTGATGTCCGCCCGACAGACTCGTTCCGCCTCCTCCCAGCGGCCCAGCTGGTAGAGGATGTCGGCCGCGTTGCCACGCAGGAAGGCCCCGTACGTGGACTCGAGTCCGCCGGCAGCCGCCTCGGCCAGGAACTCCTGAACCACCGCCAGGGCCTCCTCGCGACGCAGGTCGAGGTCGAGCAGATACGTCCGGTTGGCAGCGATGCGCATGAGGTCGTCGAGGCGGCCCGCCGCCCGGGAGTCCGTCGCTGCCTCCTCCAACAGGGTCAGCCCCGTCGACACGTCACCGAGATAGGCCACGTTCACGCCCTTGGTGCACAGCGCATGCGCGCGTACTTCCTGCACATCGTCGCCGGCGGCGGCTGCTCCGTCCGCCACCTCCAGCGCCTCGTCCGCGATCTCGGCACTCTCCTTGAATCGGCCGTCGATCATGAGATGCTGCGCCAGCGAAGCCAGCACTTCCGCCCGTGCCAGGCTCGGATCTGCCGGCATGATGCCGAGGGCACTCTCCATCGATTCGAAAGCGCTGTCCCTGTCACCCGCGTTCCACTGCATGCGACCGAGCTCGGCGTTGAGCTGGCCGAGCGAGATGCGCGTGGCTGCGTCTCTGCCTCCGCGGGTGCTGGTCGACGCACGCGTCGCTCGCTGGTCGATAGCCCGGCGCATGAGCGCCACCGCCCGGCGGAACGCACCGGACGATGCTGAGGCCTTCGCAGCCAGCGCCAGTAGCTCGGCCTGCGCCTGAGGCGTGACCGGCTCCACGGTGGGCAGCTCGAGCGCCGCTTCACAGTGCTGGTAGACGGTCTCGCCCGGATCGAGTCGGCCGGCGTTCTCAGCGGCGCGGATATGGGCGGCTCGAGCCTCGTGTGGTCGGGCCGCCTGGCTCCACTGCCAGCCGGCGAGGGCAGGCTCCGCAGCGAGCTGTTCGCCGAGCGCGGCGTGGATGCCTTGTCGTTCCAGCGTCAGCTCCATGCTCTCGACGGCTTCGGCGCAGAGCTCATGGGAAATGGAGATGCGGCCGGCGACCTCGACGACATAGCCGCCCTCGATCGCTTCCTCGAGGCCCTGGATGGTGAGCCGGCCCTCTGGCGGATGAACGCCGAGCACCGTGGAGCGCAGCAAGGGCACACGGGCAGCCGCGAGCACGCGCACCAGGCTCGCCGCGTCGCGCGACAGTGCCTCGACCCGGGCCCCGTAGAGCTGATCGAAGGAGTCGGAGAGGCGCACACCCTGCAACGAGCCTGCGCTACGCGCCAGCTCGAGCGCGACCAGGGGATTGCCACGCGCGCCTTCGGTGACCGCGGTGAGGACGTTGCCTGGTGGGCGCTCGCCGAGCGCGTCGGTGACCAGCGCCTCGATCTCGCCCGAACCCAGCGGCCCGAGCTCGATGCGCACCACCTCCGGGTCCGCGGCCAGGCGGTCGGCCAGTGGCTGCATGGGGTGGCGTCGATGGACCTCGGCTGGCTGGAAGGTGAGGACGAGGCAGACCGGCAGCGAGCTACCCACGTCGTGGAGTGTGTCGATGAGCTTGCGCGTTCCCGGGTCAGCGAGGTGGACGTCCTCGAGCGAGCGCAGCATCACGCCGTCGCCGGCGAGGCGCTGGAGTGTGCCCAGGATGGACTCGAGGACCCGGCTGCCGAGCTGATCGGGTGCGCTCAAACGAGGCGGGCTTCGGTCGACCCCAAGGCCGTCGAGCCGCCCAGCGAGGCCGGGCACGAGGGCGGCCAGATCGGCGCCACAGTGGGCCACCACATCGGCCACTCGCTCATCAGGCAGCTGGTCGAAGGAACGGGCGAGCGCATCACCGACCGCCTGGTAGGGCATGCCCTGGGCAGGTTCGTAGGCCCGGCCGCGGCAGGCGAGGATGCCGGGCACGCTCGAGACGCGCGTCGATAGCTCGTCGAGCAGGCGCGTGCAACCGATCCCGGCCGGCCCGGTCAGCACGACACGTCCGAGCCGCCCCTCTGCGACTCGCCGCACGGCCTCGGCCAGCTGGGCCAACTCGCGCTCTCGACCCAGGAACGCCATAGATGTTGAGCATAGTCGCCCGGTGCTACACCCCGACGCCCAGTGCCACATACTTCCGCACGTGCCGGTGCATCCCAACAACACACTCAACGAGCTCGGCGGCGACGAGTGGCTCTATTTCACCAAGTCGCTGCTGACCACGGCCTATCCCTCCGAGCTGGGTCATGCCCAGCGCAAGGCCCATGGCGCCAACAAACCGCCCCGCCTGATGGCCCGTCTCATCGAGTTCTTCACCAAGGGTGGGGAGCTCGTGCTGGACCCTTTCGCCGGCGTCGGCGGCACGCTGCTCGGAGCCGCCATCTGCCGCACGCCCCGGCGAGCGCTGGGCTTCGAGATCGAACCGCGCTGGGCGGAGGTTTATCAAGTGGTGGTGGAGGCGGCGACAGCGGAGAACGACGGTGCCGGCCCCGAGCTGCGCGATCTGGGCGATGCCGATCCGGGCGGGCCACGCGCCTTCGATCCGTCGGGCTGCCGGCTGGAGGTCGGGGACGCGCTGCGCCTGATCGCCGACCTGGACGAGGCCAGCGTCGACTTCGTGGCCACCGATCCACCCTACAACCCGCAGCTGAAGATCACCATGTCCGGCGGCGCGCTGGCGGAGCGCTTCGCCAACCGCCGCACCGACTACGCCATGGTCACCGATGACCCGGCCGACTTCGCCAACAGTGCCTCCTACGAGGACTACCTCGAGCGCATGGGAGTGCTCCTGGGGGAGCTGCGGCGGGTGCTGCGGCCCAAGGGCTATGCCACGATCATCGTGCGCGACGCCTATCAGCAGGGTCGTTACCGCTTCGTGGCCTCCGACCTGGCCGCGCGCGCAGAGCCACACGGGTTCGCCACCAAGGGCGACCTCATCTGGTACCAGGCAGGCACGCGGCTACGGCCGTACGGCTACCCACACGCGTTCGTGCCCAACATCGTGCACCAGCACATCCTGGTGCTGCGCGCGGAGTAGCGCTCGGGGTGGTGCTGCGCGCCTGCGGGGTGGTGCTGCGCCTGGGGTGTGCCGTTGCCGCTCAACGGGCGAACGCGACACGGCCAGCAGTCGACTCTGGATGGATGCCCCGCAGGAGCTCGTCTCTGCCGCTCAACGGGCGAACGCGACACGGCCAGCAGTCGAACGCCGGATGGATGCGCCGCAGGTGCTCGTCTCTGCCGCTCAACGGCAAGCCATGACGATCTTTGCCGTCGAGAGGGCGGCTAACGCACCCTGAGCGTCTTGATAGTCAGGTTCGCCCGCGCAGCGGCAAGCCATGACGATCTTTGCCGTCGAGAGGGCGGCTGACGCACTCTGAGCGTCTTGATGGTCAGGTTCGCCCGCGCAGCGGCAAGCGC
>CAYZDQ010000095.1:0-7185 GCA_964476955.1 uncultured Anaerolineaceae bacterium | reverse complement strand
GTCGAGGAACGCTTCGGGAACGACGTCTCCCGTCTCGTCGACGGCGTCACCAAGCTGGGCAAGTTCAGCACCCTCAGCCACGAGCAGCAGCAGGCGGAGAACATCCGCAAGATGTTCCTGGCCATGGCCGAGGACATCCGGGTCGTCCTCATCAAGCTAGCCGACCGGCTGCACAACATGCGCACCCTCGCCGCGCTGCCGCCGGAGAAGCAGCTACGCATCGCCAAGCAGACCGCGGAGATCTACGCGCCCCTGGCCGAGCGTCTGGGCATCTGGCAGATCAAGTGGGAGCTCGAGGACCTCTCCTTCAAGTACATCGACCCCGAGGCCTACCGTGAGCTCGCCGGGCAGCTCGAGAGCCACCGGCGCGGACGCGAGGCATACGTCAAGCGGGCCATGGAGGTGCTCGACGAGAACCTGCTCGAGGCGGGTATCAAGGCCGAGCTCTCCGGTCGACCCAAACACATCTTCAGCATCTACAGGAAGATGCAGCGCAAGCGGGCCGAGTTCGGCGAGATCTACGACGTCCACGCCCTGCGCGTGCTGGTCGAGGACGTGCGCGAGTGCTACGCGGCGCTGGGCGTGGTCCACTCGATCTGGCGACCCATCCCGGGACAGTTCGACGACTACATCGCGATGCCCAAGAACAACGGCTACCAGAGCCTCCACACCGCCGTCGTGGCCCTCGACGGCAAGCCCCTGGAGGTGCAGATCCGCTCGCAGGAGATGCACCGCGTGAGCGAGGTGGGCATCGCCGCGCACTGGCGCTACAAGGAGGGCTCGCGCTCCGACCGGGCCTACGATGCCAAGCTTGCCTGGGTGCGCCAGCTCATGGAGTGGCAGCAGGACGTCAGCGACGCGACCGAGTTCATCGAAGGCGTCAAGCTCGACATCTTCCAGGACCAGGTCTTCGTCTTCACCCCCAAGGGCGACGTCAAGGACATGCCCGCGGGCGCCACGCCGCTGGACTTCGCCTACCGCATCCATACCGAGGTCGGCCACGCCTGCATCGGCGCCAAGGTCAACAACCGCCTGGTGCCGCTCGACTATCAGCTGAAGAACGGCGACATCGTCGAGATCGTCACCACCAAGAGCGCCCACGGCCCTTCGCGCGACTGGCTCAACATCGTCCAGACCCGTCACGCGCGCGAGAAGATCCGCCAGTGGTTCAAGCGCCAGGAGCGCGACGAGAACATCGCCCACGGCAAGCAGGTGCTCGACCGCGAACTCCACCGCCTGGCCCGGACCTCGCTCGACAAGATCCCGCACGAGAAGCTCGAGGAGTTGGTCGACCACCACAACCTCAAGTCGATCGACGATTTCTACGCATCCGTCGGATATGGCCAGATCGGGGCTCAGCAGATCGTCTCGCGCCTCGGCGTCGTCGATGACGTGGACGAGGTCCAGCTGCCGCAGGTGGCGCCGCCGCCACCGCAGCCCGGCGGGGTCCGCGTGCGTGGGGTCGGTGACCTGCTCGTGCGCTTCAGCAAGTGCTGCCACCCGATCCCCGGCGATCCGATCGTGGGCTTCATCACCCGCGGCCGCGGCGTGACCGTCCACCTGGGGACCTGCCCCACCATCGTCAACGAGAAGGCGGTGGAGCGGCTCATCGAGGTGGAGTGGGAACGAACGGCACAGCAGACGTACCCCATCGCCATCCTCATCGAGGCTTACGACCGCACCGGCCTGCTGAGCGAGATCAGTCACGTCGTGGCCGACGACAAGATCAATATCGTGGCCGCCTCGGTGAACGTGCACAAGGACCACCGGGCCACGGTGCAGGCGACGCTGGAGGTCTCCTCGGTGGCACAGCTGTCGCGGGTCATGGCCCACCTCGAGCAGCTGAAGGACGTCTACTCGGTCCAGCGCGACCGCAGCTGAGCACCGCCGCTCCGGGTCGCCTCCGGCGCCGCTAGACTCAGGCGGCCATGCCCAAGTTCCAGGCCCCCCGGGGCACCCGCGACCTGCTACCCACCGACCGCGCCGTCTTCCTGCGCCTCGAGGACGCCGCCCGCGACCTGTCCATGCGCTACGGCTACGCCCCCATCGAGACGCCGATATTCGAGGGCTCGGCGGTCTTCGAACGCGGGGTCGGCGAGGTCACCGACGTGGTCGAGAAGGAACTCTTCCGGGTGCAGGCCGGTCGTGGCGAATCCGAGCGTGAGCGCTGGGCGCTGCGCCCGGAGCCCACCGCCGGCATCGTTCGTGCCTACGTACAGCACGGCATGCGCACCTGGCCCCAGCCGGTGAAGCTCACCATGACCGGCCCGATGTTCCGCTACGACCGCCCGCAGGCCGGCCGCTATCGCCAGTTCTGGCAGTGGGACGTCGAGACCATCGGCGACTCCGGCCCGGCCATCGATGCCGAGATCATCGAGCTGGCCATGGCCTTCTTCGGCGAGGTCGGCCTGACCGACGTGCAGGTGCTCGTCAACTCCATCGGCGACGGTGCCTGCCGGCCAGCCTACATCGAGGCGCTCAGCAGCTACTTCCGCGAGCACGAGGCCGAACTGCCCGAGCTCGAGCGAGCCCGCCTCGAGACGAACCCGCTGCGCCTGCTCGACTCCAAGGACGAACGGATGCAGCCGCTGATCAGGACGGCCCCGACCATCACCGAGCACCTCTGCGAGGAGTGCCAGGCTCACTTCGACGGGTTGCTGGCGCATCTCGAAGGCGTATCGATCGAGCCACGCCTCGAGCCCACGCTCGTACGCGGCCTGGACTACTACACGCGCACCGCCTTCGAGTTCTACCGCTCGGGCGCGGAGGGTCAGCAGCAGGCCCTCGGCGGAGGTGGCCGCTATGACGGGCTGGTCCAGCTCCTCGGTGGCCAACCGACCCCGGGGATCGGCTTCGGCATCGGGCTCGACCGCGTCGCGCTGGCCCTGGCCGAGCAGGAGGCACAGCCTCACGCCGAGCCCTGGAAGCCGGCCGTAGTGGTGGTCGGCGCGGACCCTGATGACACCGTGGTGCGGCTGCAGCTCGCGACCGAGCTGCGCGGAGCGGGTCTGACCTGTCGTCCGGACCTGACTTCGCGGCGCCTGGGCAAGCAGCTCGATGGTGCGGCCAAGGCCGGTGCTCACTTCGCGGTCATCTGCGGCGACGAGCTCGAGGCCGGCAACGTGCAGGTCAAGGACCTCATGGCCGGCACCCAGCGCCAGGTCGATGTGACCGAGCTGGCCCGCGACCTGACACGCGCTCACACGCAGCACCGGCACGGCGAGGACGGGTGAGCTCCGTCACCGCCATCCGATGACGCTGGTATTGCGGGAGGCCACTGAGGCTGACCGCGCCGACTGGACCGCGTTCGTAGCCTCCCGGCCGGAGGGCGACCTGCTGCAGTCGTGGGCCTGGGGCGAGGCCGGAGCAGGGGAGCCCGGCGAGCGCTGGTCGCGGCTGGTCGTGGTCGATGCCAATAGCCGCATCAGGGGCGTAGCCCAGGTGCTGACGCGCGCGACGTCCTTCGGGCGCAGCGTGCTCTACGTCCCCCATGGACCGCTATGGGACCGAGACTCGGCGGACGCCGCGGAAGTGCTGGCACGGTTGCTCACCGGCCTCAAGAGCCACGCCCGTGAGCGCAAGGGCATCGTGCTCAAGCTCGACCCGCGGGGGACAGGCGAGGCTCCTGCCGATGCGGCCATCCGGCGGATCCTGCTCGGAGCCGGCCAGCCTGCGGCCCACGATCTGCAGGCGCCCACCACGCGGATCATCGACCTGCAGGCCGGCGAGGACCCGCTCGCGGGCTGGTCCAAGGACGCACGCGCGGAATCGCGCCGAGCTGGGCGCGAGGGCACGACCGTGACCGTCGACCGCGTCGGCGACCCGGCGGTGCTCGACGCTTTCCACGCGCTGCTGGCGGAGACTTCCGAGAGGGGCGGCTTCCGCATCCGCTCCCGCGACTTCCTGGGCCGGCTCGCGACGGCTCTGGCCGCGAGCGGCGACTGGTTCCTGGCGCTCGCCGAGCACGAGGGCACAGCCCTGGCCGGGGCGGTCGCGCCGCGGACGGGTGAGCGCGCCTTCTACCTCTACGCAGCCTCCACTCGCGACGTGGAGCTGGGTCGCAAGCGCGGTCCCTACGCGGCCATGGCGGAGCTGCAGCGAGCCCTGCGCGAGGACAGCACGGACAGCCTCGACCTGTGGGGCGTACGCGAGCCGGACGACGAGACGGTCGATGCCTCGTGGGAGGGCTTCAGCGTCTTCAAACGACGCTTCGGCGGTACGCCTCTGCGACACCCGGGCACCTTCGACATCGTCATCGATCCGACCTGGAACCGGATCCGGGACTGGCGCGAGCGCCTGCGCAGCCTGGCTCGGTGACCGTGGGGTCGCGAGCGGAAGCGGCCGAACGACGTCCATTCCGGCTCTTCGATGCCCATCCGCGCTCGGCCGCGGTAACGGCGGCCGTGGGCATCTCCCTGGCCGGCGTGATCTTCGTGCTCTCGGAGGCATCGCCCAGCACGGCCGTCTTCTTCCGTTGCCTCTACGCACTGCCGCTGCTGTGGTGGCTGATGCGCCGCGAGGACGCCAGCTATGGCCCGAGGCCCTGGCGCACCCGGCGCTGGGCCCTGCTGGCGGGCGTCTTCTTCGCCGGCGACCTGCTGCTCTTCCACCACTCCATCCTGCTCATCGGTGCCGGCCTGGCCACCGTGCTGGTCAACCTGCAGGTCGTCATCGTCACGCTCGCGGCCTGGCTCATCTGGCACGAGCGCCCGAGCGCGGCACAGGCGCTGGCGGTGCCCATCGCCTTGGCGGGCGTGGTCCTCATCAGCGGCATGCTCGACAGCGAGGCCTACGGCCTCGACCCGGTGCTGGGCTCGATCCTGGCCATCCTCACCGCCGTCTGCTATGCGGGCTACCTGTTGCTGCTGCGAAAAGGTCGGGATCGCCGCCGAGCCGCCGGACCCATCTTCGATGCCACCGTCGCGTGTGGACTCACCGGCCTCGCCGCCGGCCTCGCGGCTGGAGACATCGACCTGGTGCCGAGCCTGCCCATGCACGCCTGGCTGCTGCTGCTGGCCCTGTCCGCACAGGTGGGCGGCCAGCTCATGATCGCGGTGGCGTTGCCGCGGCTACCGGCAGCCATGACCTCGCTGCTCTTGCTCATCCAGCCGATCCTGGCCACGGTCGTGGCCTCGATCGTGCTTTCGGAGTCCCCCTCGAGCGCGCAGCTGGTGGGAGTCGCACTCATCCTCGGTGGCGTGCTCCTGGGCACGACCAGTGCTCGCACCGCCGGACCAGCCACGCCTGTGCCCACCGGGGCGACCGGGACGTAGCTAGGCTCGCTGCGGCCCGGCTGCCACCGGCGGATCCATTCATCCGGTCGAGCGCCGCGCCCGGCCTAGGCGGTGATGAGGTCCTTGGGACGAGCGATGAGGCAGACGGCATAGGCGGTGACGTCCGCGTCGAACGAGACTGCCGTGTTCTCGGCGGCGACGTGCCAGGACCGAGAGTCCGATGGGTATGACCTGAAGACCGAGAGGACGTCGGGGCCGAAGTAGCCACCGCCGACCACGTAGTAGCTCTGGGCGCAGACGGCCTTGAGGGATCCGACCTCGCCCGGAGCCAGCGTCCGCGGCGATGACTCGACGATCCTCACCTGCAGCTTGACCACGCCCTGGTCATCGATGCCGTCCGCGAAACCGCCGGGCATGTTCTTGATGTTGCCCCAGTACGGTTTGACGATGTTGGATGGGAGATAGCCCTTGTGATTGGTGGCCACGATCTTGCCCGCGCGCCGGTTCCGGTTCTGGGTGAACTTCACCGCGTGACGGCCGTCGACGGTGTCGGCGTCGCCGGTGCCGTGGTCTGCGAGCACGACCTGGCTCAGGCCGGGATCAGTCGTACGGGCCACGGTGGGCACCGCCACGAAGGCGGTCACCATGACCATGGCGATGAGATAGGCGATGACCTGACGCAGACGGTCGGACATCGTGATCCCCCTTTCACGGTCCATCCGGCCGTGGCGGTCGCGTAGGGGCCGCTCGCCGTGACGACCGGTTCGACCTGTGGACCTCAACCTACTCCCAGGAGCCTGGTCTGGCCTAGAGCCCGACGGCCCCCTTCGTGGTCCTGACCTGGCAGACGGAACGGACGCCCGCGCCGGTGTCGGCCGATGCCGTCGCGTTCGCCGACACCGGGGCGCGGAGTGGGCTACGCTGACGGCACTCACCCCCGGGCGACCGAGCCCGGCTCCCCATGGCCCACGAGTAGACCCACATGAGACCGACCACCTACCGCGACCTCACCTGCGCCGACGCCCGTGCCACGGACGTGGGAGCGCCCGCCACCCTCGCCGGCTGGGTCAACCGCCGCCGCGACCTCGGCCAGCTCATCTTCCTCGACCTGCGCGATCGCTACGGGATCACCCAGGTGGTCATCGACAACGCCGACGCACCCGAGGCACACGCCATCGGTGAGAGCGTCCGCAGCGAGTACGTCGTGCGCGTCAGCGGGACCATCACCAAGCGCCTCGAAGGCATGGAGAACGACAAGCTCGACACCGGTGCCGTGGAGCTGCGCGCCACCGAGCTCGAGATCCTGGCCGTTGCGCAGACGCCGCCCTTCGTCATCAACGACCCCGAGGCCGAGGTGGACGAGTCGATCCGGCTGAAGTATCGCTACCTGGACCTGCGCCGGGAACCGCTGCAGCGGCGCATCGTCAAGCGCGGTCAGCTGGTGCAGGCCATCCGTGAGACCCACCATGCGGCCGGCTTCGTCGAGATCGAGACGCCGCTGCTGATCAAGTCCACGCCCGAAGGCGCGCGTGACTTCATCGTGCCCTCGCGCCTGCAGCCAGGCTCGGTCTATGCCTTACCCCAGAGCCCACAGCAGATGAAGCAGCTGCTCATGGTCAGCGGCTTCGATCGCTACTACCAGATCGCCCGTTGCCTGCGCGACGAGGACCTGCGCGGTGACCGTCAGCCCGAGTTCACCCAGCTGGACCTGGAGATGAGCTTCGTCGACGATGAAGACGTGATGGCCTGGGTGGAGGAGATGGCGCTGGCGGTGAGCGCCGCGGTGGCCCCCGAGCGCCCGCTGCTCGACGAGCCCTTCCCCCGCTTCACCTACCGCGAGGCCATCGACCGCTACGGCTCGGACAAGCCGGATGTGCGCTACGGCATGGAGCTGCACGATCTCGGGGAGCTGGCCGGCGCCTCCGGCTTCCGCGTCTTCGAGAACGTGCTC
>CAYZDQ010000094.1:0-7190 GCA_964476955.1 uncultured Anaerolineaceae bacterium | reverse complement strand
GTCATGCCCCCGAAGAGCCGGATGTTCTGGTAGGTGCGCGACAGGCCCAGGCGGGCGATCTTGTCCGGCCGCAGGTCGTGGATCTCCGTGCCGTCGAGGGTGATGGTGCCCTCATCGATGTGGTAGAAGCCGGCGATGCAGTTGAAGAACGTCGTCTTGCCGGCGCCATTGGGGCCGATGACACTGACGATGGCGCCCTCGTCGAGGTCGAAGGTCAGGTCGTTGACCGCGGTCAGGCCACCGAAGCGCTTGGTCGCGTTGCGTGTTTCCAGCAGGGCCATGGCTAAGCCTCCCCGCTCGCGTCGGCCGGGGTCGCACCTGGTTCTGGCGGAGGCGCCGGCGCGTCCCCTTCCATGTCCTGATCGCCCGCGTGCGCCTCGCGCTCCTGACGTCCGGTACGAGAGGGCATGAGGCCCTCCGGCCGCCAGTGCATGACGAGGATGAGCGCGAGGCCGTAGAACAGGAAGCGGTACTCGGCGAACTCACGGAAGAGCTCGGGCAAGCCGATGATGACGATGGCCCCGAGGACCACACCAGGGATGCTGCCCATGCCGCCGATGGTGATGATGGTCACGATGAGGATGGACACGTTGAGGTTGATCGAGCTTGAGATGATCGAGCCGTAGAGGGCGGCGAAGATGGCCCCGCCCAGGCCGGCGAAGGCGGCACCCAGCATGTAGGCCAGCGACTTGGTCTGGACCAGGTTGATGCCCAGGGCCTCGGCCACGTCCTCGTCCTCGCGGATGGCCACCCATGCGCGACCGAGTCGGGAATCGCGCAGGCGGATGGCGATGAACGAGATGACCAGGATGCAGATCAGCGAGATGTAGTAGATCTGGTTCGGCCCTGCCAGCCAGTGGTCCGGCGGGATGTCGATACCGAGCGAGGCCAGTGGCTTGGGCACGTTGAGGATGCCGCGCGGGCCGCCGATGAAGTCCTTGAGCAAGTCCGACCGCGCCAGGATCGCGATGATCTCGCCGAAGCCGAGGGTGGCGATGGCGAGGTAGTCGCCGCGGATGTTGAGGATGGGCAGGCCCAGCAGGATGCCGAAGCCCATGGCCACGAGCATGGCAAAGGGGATAGCCACGAAGAAGTTCCACTCGGCGATGCCCAGCTCGCCGGTGCTGGTGAGCAGCGCCGTGGTGTAGGCGCCGACCGCGAAGAAGGCGACGAAGCCGAGGTCGAGCAGCCCGGCCATACCCAGGGTGATGTTGAGGCCAAGACCCATCAGGGCGTAGAGCGCGATGAGAGCGATGACCGCTGGGATGAACCCGGTGAAGCCCAGTGGCAGCAGCAGAACGACCAGCAGCACGATCGCGCCGAAGGGGATCATCAGGCGCTTGTCCTGGCGGGTCTCCTGCGGCAGCGCGCGCCACTTCTCACGTGGCTTGAAGAGGACCCACACGAGGTAGGTCACGATGACCAGGCTGGCTACGAGGATCGCGCCCGGCATGCGCAGGCCGCTCGAGCTGAAGAGCTGGCGGGCTGCGCCCGACGAGATGTCGTGCTGCAGCATGGGCGAGCGGATGACGCTCGCGAACATGCCCATGACGATGATGGCGCCGACGACCAACACGATGAGGTTGCGTAGGTGTCGGGGCATGAGTGTGAGCAAGCCGCCGACGGTACCCAGGCTCATGGCCACCAGCGCCGGGAACCAGAAGGTGGTGGGGAAGGTCTCGCCCTTCCACATGGCGCGAGTCTCCTCCAGGCCGAACAGCTCGGCTCCGGAGATGAGGTTGTAGAGATCCGGGGAGGCGTTGGGGAAGTAGTCCCGCAGGTCGAGCATGGGCCCGACGATCATCAGGATGGACAGGACGGCGCCGGACATCAGGCCGGTGAGCGCCGCGCCGATGATGGCGTTGAGGGGCCCGTGCGGGGCCCGCCTGGCGCCGATGTCGCCCGCGAATGCGAAGGTCATCAGCAGGATGCCCTGCCAGAGGGTGAGGACATCCTCGATGATGTCCCGCGCCTCGAAGGTGGTGACGATGCCCACGAGCGTGACGTAGAGGGAGGCAAAGGCGAAAAGCAGGCCGGCGATGAAGACCTGCTTCCAGGTCGAGGCGTGGGTGTTCAGGCTCCAGTCAGGGCGTGGGTCGGTATCCATGGGCGACTCGGCCGGTGTCTCGGCTGGGGTCGTCATGCTCGCGACCTCGACAGGCGCTCACCCATGATCCCCTGCGGCCTGAACATCAGGACCATGACGAGGATGGTGAAAGCGATGACGTCCTTGAGCTGGCCGGGAGACGGTACGCCCAGGCCATCGATGATGAGTAGTGAGCCGATGGACTCGGCCTCACCCAGAACGAACCCGCCGACCATGGCGCCGGGGATGTTGCCGATGCCGCCGAGCACGGCCGCGGTGAAGGCCTTGATGCCGGGGATGAAGCCCGTATAGAACTGGACCTGGCCCCAGAGCAGGCCGTAGAGCACACCCGCAGCGCCGGCCATGGCCGCGCCCACCGCGAAGGTGGTGACGATGGCGCGGTTGACGTCGATGCCCATGAGTGCGGCCGTCTGCTTGTCCTCGGAAACGGCACGGATGGCGGTGCCGATCTTGGAGCGCATCACGAAGGCGTACAGGACGGCCATCATGGCCAGCGCGCTGCCGATGACGAGGACCTGGATCCAGGTCATGCCCAGGGCGCTGAGGATGGGCAGGTTGACCTCTTCCTCGAGCACGTCGATGACGGGATAGCGGAAGATGCCCGGGCCGACGAGGCCACGGATCGTGTACTGCAGGAAGTAGGACGCACCGATGGCCGAGATGAGCAGGACCAGCCGTGGCGAGTTGCGGAGCGGCCGATAGGCCACGCGCTCGACAGCCAGTGAGACGAGGGTGGAGACACCCGCGGCGATGAGCATCATCAGCAGGATCGAGAAGACCGATCCGAGGGGCCCGGCGTTGAGGATGCCGATGTCGTCAAGGACCTCGGCCACGAAGTAGCCGGAGAAGATGCCGATCATGAAGATCTCGCCGTGCGAGAAGTTGATCATCTTCATGATCCCGTAGACCATCGTGTAGCCCAGGGCGATGAGGGCGTAGATGCCACCCTGCACGGCGCCCTTCACGATCAGGTCTATCCACGTGTCGACGGTGAACTTGCCCGAGCTGATGGTGAGGATGGAACCGACCACCACGATGAGCACGAGGATGATGCGGAAGGCCCAGAGGAAGGCGCTGACAGCCGCCTCGAAGGCGGTCTCGGTACGGCTCGGGCTACGGCGCGGTCTCAGGGTCGTCTGCATGTGTTGGATCCGGTGCTACTGGACGTGGACTCGGATGGATATGGACGAGCCGGGCGTTTGGACACCCGGCTCGTCCGTTTGCTCGTCTGATCGACGGATTGAGAGGTCCTAGCCCTCCGGGGTCCAGACCACGGCGGGCGGCCAGACCTCATCCTCGATGGTGTCGGCGCCGATCTCGTAGACGGCGATGATGGGCGCGCTGCAGTCACCGGTCTCGGTGCACGTCAGGTTGCCGGTCACGCCGGGGAAGTCGGCAGTCGCGTAGAGAGCTTCGCGCACGAGGCCGAGGTCGATGGTCAGAGAACCATCGTCGTTCTCGACGGCGACTTGCTCGACCGCAGCGAGCATCATGCTCGCGGCGTCGTAGGTGTGGGCGTGGAAGGCCTGCAAGGGGCTGTCAAGGCCACTGATCTCGAGGTACTTCTCCACGAGGTCCGCGTACGTGTCCTGGAAGGCCGAGAAGTTCGGGCTGGACAGGTACATGCCCTCGACGTTGGGCCCAGCGGCCTTCACGAAGTCGAGCGAGAACAGGCCGTCGGCACCGATGAGGACGACATCCTCAAGACCGGTGACGTCCGCGTACTGGTCGGCGATGAAGCCGCCCTCAGCGGTGAAGATCGGGAAGAAGATGACCTCGGGGCTCGCGGCCGCGACGTTGGTCAGGACCGGGTTCATGTCGGTCTGGCCGGCGGAGACCGCCTCAGAGACGACGATCTCGCCGCCAAGCGCAGCGAACTCATCCTCGAAGACACCCACCAGCGCTTCGGCGTAGGCCGAGCCATCGTGGATGGTGGCGGCCTTGGTCAGGTCCAGGCTCTGGACGAACTGGGCCACGAACTTGCCCTGCACGGAGTCGCTCCAGGCGGTGCGCAGGAAGCCGGCGTACTCGGGACCGCGATCAGGCTCGCTCAGCGACGGGCGGGTGGCCGAGCCGGAGATCGTGGTCAGGCCGGCCTCGGTGATGGTCTGCACGCCGCCGACGGTGGCGTCGGAGCATGACGAACCGATGGCGCCGATGAGGGTCGCATCGGCAGCCAGCGCGAGCGCGGCCTGGGCACCACCCTCCACAGTGCACAGCTCGTCCTGGATGTTCAGCTCGATCTCGTGGCCGAGAAGCTCGCCGCCGCGGTCAGCGACCGCGACCTCGACGCCGTAGACCTCGTCCTGGCCGAGCACCGCGTTGGGGCCAGACAGGACCTGCCACACGCCGAGTGTGATGGGCTCACCCTCAGGGATGGTGATGACCTTCGAATCCTGGGCCGCTGCCGGCACTGCTGCCGCAGTGGCCAGGAGGCCGGTCGCCGCAAGGACGCCGAGGCTCTTTCGCATCATTTCTTCTGAGTCTCCTCCTGTGGATATGACTGCCGGCGCGTTCCCACGCCGGCATCGCATGACCTGCGTCCGCGTGCCACGAGCCTCTCCCGACAGGCGAGGGTCCGTCGATGGGTGCGTCGACCCAGTCCCGATCCCCCTGTCCGTCCCGCGAGATGCGCGTGCACGGCGGCCGTGGCCGCTCAAGCGTGGCGACATTCTAGACGGGTCCGGAGTGGTTGCAAGGCCACAGCGGGGGTTTAAACGGGTTACGACGCCCCATGTGAGGCAAACGCCCCTCGGTCGAGGCCTCAAGTGCCGTTGATTCCACGCACCACCACGGCCCTTCGGGCGCTGGAATCCGAAACGGCCGAGGCGGTGGCCCCGACCGTTCCTGTGGTTCGTTCCCGGCTGCTGCCGGGAGGCGCTGCTACTCCGAGGCTTCCTCGGTCGCTACCGGCGACTCCGCCGGAGGATCGGTGGGGTCGTCGTCGTTGTCGCAAGCCACGACGGCAAACGTCAGCAGCAGTGCGGCAAACAGCGCGGTGATCTTCTTCATGGTCCTTGATCCCTCCTGGGTCCATGTCGGTGGTCCGGCGTGAGCGCCGGTAGATGAGCGGGTGGTCCGACCCCCGGCCGCCACGGCACCGGCAGCTGGAATCAGTACGAACCTCCTCTGGCACACCCACCCGAAAGGGACACGCTCACGGCAAGCGAACCGTGGAGTATCATAGTCCCAGGCGTTTCGAATGCAAGACGCCTCCGAGCGCCCCGGGCGTGTGCGGACAGTGACCCTGCCAACGGCGGTCCTGGAACACCCGGTGCGGCGCGCTCTGAGGGCCGTCCGCCGCCATCTCTGGATGAAGGCGAACGCTTCCACGCGAGACGACCAGTCGTGATCAGACAGGCCGCGGAGCCCCTTTTCGGGCCGGCCGTCACCGGGAGATCGACACATCAGCAACGAACGGACACGCTACCTGCGATGCGCGCTGGGCTCTGCCCTTGGCCGCGACCGTCGCTTCGAGTGTCCCCCCACGCTGAGCTGCACCCCGCAGCTCGCACCACACAGGAGTCCTGCGTGAGCAAGAACGTCGCCGTCTTCGTAGACGTCGCGAACATCTTCTATGCGGCCAAGGCCGCCGGGATCGACATCGACTACATCACCCTCTTGAAGTCGGCCACGGCCAATCGCGACTTCGTGCGCGCCTACGCCTATACCGGCCTCGATCCCGAAAACGAGAACCAGCGCCAGTTCCACGCCTTCCTGGCGCGCTCCGGCTACAAGGTCGTGAGCAAAGACATCCGCAAGTACGGCGATGGCCGCATGAAGGCCAACCTCGACATCGAGCTCGTCGTGGACATGATGCGCATGGCGGAGAAGCTCGACATCGCCATCGTCGTCTCCGGCGACGGTGACTTCGCGCCCGCCATCGCTGCGGTCCAGCAGAAGGGCGTGCGCGTGGAGGTCATCAGCTTCCGCGGCAACACCAGCAGTGACCTCATCGACGTGGCTGATGTCTTCATCGACATCACCAGCGTGGCCAAGGTCGAGAAGGGTGCGCGCAGCGGCCGTCGTGTCGCGACCGACGGCGATCTTTCGATGACCGCGGTGCCTGAGAAGGAATCCGGGGTCAAGCCTCGCCGCCGTCGCCGCGGCGAGTCTGACGACAAGGCCGAGAAGGCCGAGAAGTCGACCCGCACCCGCCGACGTGGTGGTCGCAAGACGGAGCCTGTCGAGGCGGAGCCGGTCGAGGTCGCAGAGCGTCCCGCCGGCAGCGGCGCGCTCGTGGCCCTGCCGGGCGAGAAGCTCTCACGAGGCGGCGATGCCGAGGCTCCGGCCGAGGCTCCGGCCGAGGACGAGACCGTCGTGGCCGAGGACACCGGGGAGCAGCCCGCTGAGGACGGTGGCAAGCGACGCCGCCGTCGTCGTGGTGGCCGTGGCCGGGGCCGCGGTGGCCGTGGCGCCGAGGGCTCGGAGGAGCAGGCCAGGGAGGAGGCGCCCGCCGCGAGCGCGCACTCCGACGAGGTGCCCACGCTCCCGCAGCACTCGGGCTTCGGCTCGGTCTGGGACAGCCAGATCGGTGTGCCCGCCGACACCGCTCTATCGGCTGAGGCAGCGCCGGTGGAGGACATCGACGAGCTCGAGGACGAGCCGGAGGTGGCCGAGTATCTGCTGGCCGAGAAGAAGAAGGGCGGCCGCGGCCGCGGCCGAGGTGGCCGAGGTGGCCGCAGTGGTGGCTATGGCTCCGCCCTCGATCGCGAGCGCTACGGCGCCAGCGGTGGCGGTTCCCGTTCCGGCCGGGGCAAGGGTCGCGCCGCGAGCGCGCCTCGCGCCTCAGCCCACTCCATGGAGCCCATCGAGCAGACGCCCGGTGGCGATCCCTGGAGCGAGGTACCGCCGGAGGTGCAGGAGCTGCTGATGGCCGAGATGGCTCGCCGCGACGGCGCACCTGCGCCCGCGGACGAGGCTCCCGCCGAGGAAGAGAAGCCCAAGAAGCGCACCACCCGCAAGCGCACGACCAAGAAGGCCGCTCCGGCCGAGGCCGAGGCGCCCGCGGAAGAGGCCTAGCCTCCCAACGTGGAAGGCGCCGCCGTGACGACCACGCCGGGCGGCACCTTCCACACGCGCG
>CAYZDQ010000093.1:0-7215 GCA_964476955.1 uncultured Anaerolineaceae bacterium | reverse complement strand
TCTTCGGCGTGGACCCCGAACCCCTTGGCGACCGTGACCAGGTCCGGGCTGACGGATTCACCCGCGGCGTCACGGAACTCGGCCGCGAAGCCGTGGTCCTCGCCGTAGGCGTCCATCTGGAGGTCGCGGATGGACTGCCAACCGGCGTTGTCCACCACGACGTAGGTGACGTCGAGGCCGTACTGCACGGCCATGGCCAGCTCCTGCACCGTCATCAGGAAGTCGCCGTCGCCGGCGAAGCCGAGCACCGGACGCTCGGGCGCGGCCAGCTTGGCGCCGATGGCGCCCGGCACGGTGAAGCCCATGGTGCTGAAGCCGTTGGGTGAGATGACCTGCGAGGCGTCGTTGACCGTGTACTCCTGCAGGAACTGCGCCTGGCTGTGGCCGGCGCCGGTGAGCACGATGGTGTCCGGCGGCACGGCGTCGTGGACGATGTCCAGCACCGCGCTGATGCGCAGCGGGGTCGTGCGGTCCGTGCGGCCCGGCGCCAGCTTGGCGTTCCAGGGCGCGACCAGGTCGGCCACCTGGCTCTCCCAGTACGAGCGCTTGGCGGCATCGGCCGGCTCGGCCGCGATCTCCGCCCACAGCGCCTCGCAGAAGGCGTTGGCATCGGCCAGCACGCCCAGCTCCACGGGGTAGTTCTTGCCGATCTCGTACTCGTCGATGTCGACCTGGTAGAGCTTGGTGGGCGGGATGGAGAAGGTCACGCCGGGCACGTAGGAGGAGGCAGCCTCGTCGGCGAAGCGGCAGCCGACCGCGAGGATGACGTCGGCCTCGCGACAGAGCGCGTTGCCGGTGTCGGTGCCCTTGGAGCCGGGATAGCGGCCGTAGAGCGGGTGGTCCTCCGGCAGCACGCCCTTGGCCTGGTAGGTGGCCACCACGGGCAGGCCCAGGTGCTCCGCGATCTGGCGGAACCGCGCGGAGGCGCCGCTCTGCACGACACCCCCGCCCGCGAGGAGGACGGGGCGCACCGCGTCGGCCAGCGCCGCTCTGATCTGGGTCACGGCGGCGGCGGCAGGGGCCGGCGCCTCGGGCAGCTCGATTCGCTGCGCTTCGGGCACGTCCGCCGCATCCGCTTGCACGTCCATGGGCACCGAGATGAGCACCGGCCCCGGGCGGCCGCCGGCCGCGAGCGCGTAGGCCTGGGGCATGATGCGCGCGAGCTGATCGACGCGGGTGACCTGCCACTGGCGCTTGGTCACCGGCTCGAAGAGCGTGGACAGATCAGCCCAGGCCTTGCGGTCGATCTCCTGCAGCACCCCGCGGCCGAACATGTACGTGTGCACGTCGCCGGTGAAGACCAGCATGGAGGAGGAGTCGACGTAGGCCGTGGCGATGCCGACAGCGGTGTTCACCGCGCCCGGGCCGATGGACGTCATCACGGCCATGGGCTTGCGCGCGACGCGGAAGTAGGCATCGGCGAGATGGGCCGCGGACTGCTCATGGCGAACCTGCAGGAACGTCGGCTTCGCTATGCCCGCGAAGGCGTCGACCATGGGCAGGCAGCCGTGTCCGGGGATACCGGCGACGTATTCGACGTCGTTGGCCGCCAGGTGGTCGGCGATGACCTGTCCGCCCGTGCGCAGGTTGCTCATGAAGCCATCCTCGTGTTGGGACCACCCAGCTCGCGGCTGACGCGTCCGGCTGTGTCGACCACCAGCGGCGCGATCACGCGCAGCCGGTCGTTGTCGAGTCGATCGGCAGGGGCGGAGATGCCGAGCGAGGCCATGACGCCGCCGATCCCGAAGACCGGCGCTGCCACGCAGCGGACGCCTGGGTGGTACTCACGGTCGTCCACTGCGTACCCCGTCATGCGGACTTGCTCCAGCTCCTTCTTGTAGGCGACAGGAGTGGAGAGCGTGCGGGGTGTGAATGCTTCGAAGTCGAGGTTGGAGACGAGCCCCTCGGTCGTGCCGCGGGGCAGGTTGGCCACGATGGACTTGCCCGTGGCCGTGCAGTGCAAGGGCCCTGATTGGCCGATGGCCGTGTTGGCCGAGAGCATCGTCGTGCCGTTGAGCATCGAGACGTAGACCACGTGATCGCCCGCGAGCACGGCCAGGTGCGTGTTCTCCGAGGTGGCTGCCCACAGCGACTTCAGGTGTGGCGCGGCGACGACCGTCAGGTCACGCGATTCGAGCACCGCACGGGCCAGCTCGACGACCTTGACGGTGGCGCTGTAGCGGCGGGTGGAGGAGTCCTGTTCCACGTACCCAAGGCGCACCAGCGCGGCCAGGGTGCGATGGGCGTTGGCCTTGTCCAGCTCGAGCTGCTCGGCGATCTCTGTGACACCCAGCGGGTTGTGCGACGAGACGAGCAGCTCGAGGGTACGCATACCCGTCGCGAGTGCTCCGCGCTGTCCTGGTCCGGAGGCCCCCCTCTCGGCTGTCATGCAACGCGATTGTCCAACTCGCTACTGTCCAGTCAAGAGGATTTCGGAATGGACAACAGGCGTTGTGGACCCTTGCGTGGCTTCGTTCGGCGGTGCCAGGTACGAGGCCCGTGGGCCGTGTCACAGATGCTTCACCGCAGGTGCCATACATTGTCGGGATGGACATGCATCAGGAGCCGGGGATCCGGCACCTCACCTACGACCAACTCGTCGCTTCGACGGCCGATCACGAATGTGACGGCGTGGGGCGAGAACACATCTGCGTCAAGATCGGCGCGGTCGCGGATCTGCCCACGAAGTTCGGGACCTTCCACATCGTGGGGTTCTGGAACGATCGCGACGGCAAGGACCACGTGGCCATCGTCAAGGGCGATCCCTTCGGCCAGGAGGACGTGCCGGTGCGGCTGCACAGCGAGTGCCTGACCGGCGACGCCCTTGGCTCACTTCGCTGCGACTGCCGCGATCAGCTCACCTCCGCCCTCAGCACCATCGGCGAGCAGGAGACCGGCATGGTCCTGTACCTGCGCCAGGAGGGCCGCGGTATCGGCCTGCTCAACAAGCTGCGCGCCTACGGGCTGCAGGATGAGGGGCTCGACACGGTCGATGCCAACCTGGCCCTCGGCTTCCGCGACGACGAGCGTGACTACAGCATCGCGGCCCACATGCTGGGCCTGCTGCAGGTGCGCTCGGTCAAGCTGATGACCAACAACCCCAAGAAGGTCGAAGGTCTGCGCGAGCTGGGCGTGGACGTGACCGGCCGGGTGCCCCACGTCATTCCGGCCAACGAGTTCAACCAGTTCTATCTCGAGACCAAGGCCGCCCGCTCCGGCCACCTCATCGACGTTGACGGCCACGAGCATCTGCTCGAGCAGATCGACCGACCCGTGCTGGAGGGCATGGATCCCGAGGCCATCGCCGCGATCGAGTCGCTCGACCCGGTGGAGAGCCCGGCATGACCGACCGACGAGTGGCGATGGTCACCGGCGCCACCGGTGGCCTGGGCCGGGTCCTGGTGCCTGACCTCGCGGCCGACGATTGGGAGCTGGTGCTGGTGGGCTCATCGAGCGACCGCCTGAAGGGGCTGATCGATGAGCTCGGCCTGGACCCTGAGCATACGGCGGCAGTAGCGGCCAACTTGCGCGAGCAGCGCGCGGCGTTGTCGGCCATCGATGCTGCCTACGAGCGCTTCGGACGGGTCGATGCGCTGGCGCACCTGGTGGGCGGCTGGACCGGTGGCATGCACGTCGGTCGTTCCCCCGACGACCCCTACGCGGACATGCTCGACCAGCACTTCTGGACCTCGCTCAACGTCGTGCGCGAGCTGGCGCCACGCATGATCGATGCCGGTTTCGGCCGCATCACCGCGGTGTCTTCGCCCATGGCGGCAACACCCGATGCGGGCATGAGTGCCTACGGCGTGGGCAAGGCTGCGCAGGAGACGCTCTTCGCGGCACTCGCCCAGGAGGTCGCCGGCACCGGCGTGACGCTCAACGTCGTGCGCGTGCGGGCCATCGATACCTCGGCCGGGGAGAGCGGCTCGGAGAACGCCTATGCCACCTCACCGGCAGAGATCTCAGCTGCGATCCGCTACCTCTTCAGCCATGACGCGCGCGTGGTCAACGGAGAGCACATCGGGCTGCACAGCGGGGTCTGATCAGTCCATCTCCAGCATCTCGCTGACGGCGATGGTGCCGTCGGCGTCGAGGTGCGGATGTGCGCGACAGGCCTTGGCTGCCGCGTCGAGTGAGTCCGCGCTGATGACGGTGTAGCCGGTGATGCCGGGACCGCCGTCGCTGATGATGCCACCCGGCACCACCACCTTGGACGCGCCCGTGGGGCTGCCCATGTCCACGACGGCGTCGCCGAGCCGGCCGAACCAGTCCATCCAGGCCTGCATGATCGCGTCGCGCTCTGCCTCGGTGGTGGTGTCGGGCGTGGCACCGCCGGTGTAGGTGATGAGGTACTTGGCCATCGGGGATCCTCCATTGCCGTGACCGACGATGGGGGAGAGGGTCGGCCAGCGGTCAGGTCAAGGTAGCGACCACTGTCAAGCACCCGTTGCGGATCGGGTCAGTTCTCGAACTGGTCCCGCACCACCGGCGCCATGGCGGCACCCAGGCTGGCGCAAGCCTCCGCGCCCAGGTGGACCCCGTCGCCAGGATCGACCTCGGCGACCGAGCCGGCGTCGAAGAAGCCCGCACCGTGGTCCGCCGCCACGATCTGATACATGCCGGCCAGCTGCCGCGACGTCTCGAAGGCGGCGCCGAAGCCCCACATCTCGCTCTGCGCCGTGATGGGCCCGACCGGCACCGGCGAGATGAGCACGACCTTCGGGGGCGTGTCGTCAGGACCGGCCAGTGAGCTCCTGGCCTCGTCGACCAGGCGCGCGGCGCCGCAGGCGATGTCGGCCGCCGTGTTGCCGTAGATGCTCTTGAGGTCGTTGGTCCCGAGCATGATCGTCACGAGGTCGACCGGAGCGTGCGAGACGAGGCAGGGATAGAGGTAGTCGAGACCGTTGCGGCCCTTCTCGATGGGCGTGTCCCACACCGTGCAGCGACCGTTGAGTCCTTCCTCGATGACCTCGTAGCCATCGCCCAGCGCCGCCTCCATGACGCGCGGCCAGCGCACGTCGCGTGGGTGCCGACCGGTTCCGTCCGGCTTGGCGCCGTGGGTGTTGGAGTCGCCGAAGCAGACGATGGTGCGGGTCATGCGGATACCTCCTCGAAGCGATCGATGCGGAACATGCTGATGTCGTGACGGGTGTCGCCGTCAAGTGCCAGATCGGCCGCGACTTCGCCGACGACCGACGCGAACTTGTACCCATGCCCACTGCAGGGCGAGACGGCCACCACCTGCGGCGTGCCTGGCAGCGTATCGATGATGAAGTGCTCGTCGGGCGTGTTGGTGAACATGCAAGTCTTGAGCGTCAAGGCTGGCCCGTCGGCATCGGGCAGGTAGCGGGAGGTGGCGGCTCGCAGCACGGCCTCGTCCTCGGGCCCGATGACCGCCCGGTCCCAGGCATCGGGATCGACCACCTGCCGGCGGTGGTGCATCAGCCCGATCTTCAGTCCGGGGATGCCGTACTCGGGGAAGCCGTAGAAGAGCCCTTCCTCGACATCAAGGATGAACACGGGCAGCACCGTCGGCGCGAACAGCTCCGGTCGTTTTGTTCCCGCACACAGCAGCACCTGGCGCTCCGGCACTGCCAGTGGCGCCAGCGAGGGTAACAGCTTCCCGACCCAGGCGCCGGCGCTGACGACCAGCCTCCGTGCGCGATACTCGGCCACCTCGGTACGCACTACGACGCCGTGGCCGACCGTCTCCCAGCCGGTCACCGGCTCGTGGCCGTGGAGCTCGGCTCCCGCGTCGAGGGCCAGGCGGGCGTGGCCCGCGATCGCGCGCTCGGAGAGCACGAAGCCACCATCCGGCTGGTACACCGCCACGAGGTCGTCCGGCACCACGAACCCGGGGAAGCGCGCGCGGATCTGGGCAGCCTCAAGCAGCTCGTGCTCGAGCTCGTGAACGCGCGCGGAGGCCAGCGACCCGGTCACGGTCCTGCTGTCCGCGCGCCCCATGTCCAGGCCGCCGGTGGTGATGAGCACCGGCTCGCCCAGGCGACCCTCGAGCTCTCGCCAGCGCTGATAGGCCCGCCGCAGCAGCGGCACATAGCGCGGATCCTCTGCGTAGACCAACCGGATGATGCGGTTCACGCCATGCGAGGAACCCTGGTCGTTGGGGATGCTGCCACGATCCAGGCCCAGCACCCGCGCGCCCCGGGTCGCCAGCTCCGCGAGCGTGGCGCTGCCCATGCCGCCGACGCCGGCGACGATGACGTCGTACTCCATCTCTTCCCCCGCGCTATCGGTGGGAACGCCGAAGGCCGGGCGCTCGGCCCGGCCTCCGCATCGTCACGTATCGGAGTCGAACGTTCCCGACTCGACCCTGATGGGCCTACTGGCCGGGGATGTTCGTCTCCACCTTGGCTGCCTCGGCTTCGGCGAACGTGGCGCGGATGTCCTCGCGGGCCGTGTACCAGAGCAGGAAGGCGGGGATGGCTGCAGCGGCCAGGCCGTAGGCCAGGTTGCCGGTGGCCATGAGCACGAACATCGCGTCGACCAGGCCGAACACGGCCATGATCATGGTGAAGATCAGCGCCCACGAGCGCATCGACCACAACGACCAGCCTACGGCCAGGTAGATGAGGCCGACGACGAGGGTCATGATGCCGACCCAGACGACGCCCGTGCCGTCCCACTTGTCGTCGCCGAAGATGGCCACGCCCAGCAGCTGCAGTGCCACCAGCAGGCGCACGATGGCGATGGCGACCGCGAGCGCGCCCAGGACGAGCACGCCGAACGGGCGCTTGTTCACGGCTTCCATGTGGACCTCCCTGTGCTCATGTGAACCTCGTGCGGCTCAGAGGGAGGGCACGTTCTCTCCAGCGCACGCGTGTGCCTAAGCGTATCGCAGCAATGCACGCACTCGCGACCCTCTCGGACGCGCTTCGAAGTGGGTCCTACTCGTCGATGGTGACGTACACGGGCGCCGGCTCTTCAGCGGACCACTCACAATCTTGTCAACCCCCGGATCACAGGCGGTCGATGCGCTGGGGTGACAGGCGGGGGCCGTACTTGGGCGGATGGACCCCGGCGCGTTCGATGATGCGCACGACCCGGGCGCGCTGGCCGCGGTATGGCTCGAGCAGCTCGAGCATGCGTTCGTCATCTCCCCGGGGCTCACCGGCGAGCGCCCAGCAGACCATGTCGGGGATGTGGAAGTCCCCGAGGCTGACCGCATCAGGGTCACCGAAGGCCCGGCGGGCCACC
>CAYZDQ010000092.1:0-7241 GCA_964476955.1 uncultured Anaerolineaceae bacterium | reverse complement strand
ACGCCGGCGTCGGAGACACGCAGCGTGGCATCACGCATGGTGCCGTCCTCGAGCGTGTACGAGCCCAGGGGTGAGCCCACGAGCACACCACGGATCTCGGTCCCGACCTGGGCGGTGCTGGAGCCGATCATCATGGCCTTGTTGGGGTCGACCGCGACCAGCACCTGCGGCGATTCGGCGACCGCGTCGCTGGCCACGTTGTCGAGACCGTCCATCTTCGACAGCTCAGCCGCGATGAGGTCGCTGGCGGCCTTGATCTCGTCGAAGTCGGGTCCGCTGACCACGATGGACATGCCGCTCATGCCGGCAGCCATCTGGCTCTCGCCCGAGACGATCACGTGGTAGCCATCGGTCGAGAGGTGTTCCAGGTCGGACTTGATGCCCTGGCGCGTCTGCTCCAGGTCTGCCTCTTCGTCGACACGCACGGTCATGAGGGCGCTGTTGGGCGCCCGCCCGGCGAACGCGGCCTGCAACGCCTGCATGCCGGTGTCCTCGTCACCGGGGATGGTGGACATCACCATCTCCACGTCTTCCCGCGCGAGCAGGACGTCCTCAGCCTCGATGGTCCTGGCGCTGACCGCCGCGGACGAGCCGCCCTGCGGTGGGGCCACGGTGATGGTCATGAGGTTCTCGCCGCCCATGTCGATGAACGCGGTGGGCAGGTTGCCGGCCATGGCCATGGCCGCGAACGAGAGCAGGCCGGCGATGGCCAGCGTGGCCCACTTGGTGGCACGACCGCGCAGGGCGAACTCGAGGATGGGCGTGTACAGCCGCTGCCAGATCGTCTCGGGCGGCTCGCCGTTCTCGTCGACCTCGACGTGGATGCGGCCGACGAACATGTAGGCCAGCACCGGGATGACCGTGAGAGCCACGATGAGCGAGGCCAGCATGGCGAAGGTGACCGCCAGCGCGAAGGGCTGGAAGAACTGGCTCACCAGGCCGCCGACGAAGCCGATGGGCAGGAAGATGGCGACGGTCGTGACGGTGCTGGTGGTGATGGCCGCGGCGACCTCCTTGGTGCCGTTGACGACGGCATCACCGGTCTCGTCACCCATGCCCTTGTGGCGGTAGATGTTCTCGAGCACGACGATGGAGTCGTCGATGACTCTGCCCACGGCCACCGTCAGGCCGGACAGGGTCAGGATGTTGATGGTCAGGCCGAAGAGGCCGAAGGTGGCGATGGCGATGAAGATCGAGAGCGGGATACTGATGGCCGCCACGAGGGTGGTGCGCACGCTGCGCAGGAAGGCGAAGATGATGAGCACCGCGAACAGGCCGCCCAGCAGGCCCTCCTGCAGCAGGCCCTCGACGGACTCGTTGATGTAGTCGGCCTGGTCGGTGATGGTCTCGATGAGGATGACCTCGGGGTAGGTCTCGCGAGCCTCCTCGAAGACCTTCTCGACCTCGTCGGAGACGTCGACCGTGTTGGCCCCGGAGGCCAGCGAGATGGACACGGTCAGCGAGGGCTGGCCGTTGGTGCGAGCGAAGCCCGACAGGAACGCGTCACGCTCCTCGATGGTGGCGACGTCGCCGAGTGTGACCGGCATCGGCATGGCCGCGAGGGCCTCGGTCAGCTGGGAGAGATCGGGCAGGCTGTCGAAGAGACCACCGGCGGTCTCGTCGGACGCGGTCTCGTCGGTCGCAGGCTCCGGCCCGGAGGCCTCGTCCACGGTGGGCGGCGCCGACATGCCGCCCGCGGCACCGGCCCCGGCCGCGCCGCCACTGGCACCGACGACCTGGGCCTCCAGCTCTGCGATGGACGTGTACTGGTGCGCGGTCGAGACCGGCAGGCGCAGATCGTCCTCGGTGATGGAGCCTGAGGGCAGCGTGATCTGGTTGGCGTAGAGGATGCCCTGAACCTGTTGGAGGCTGACGCCCTTCTCGGCCATGGCCTCGGGGTCAAGGACGATGTCGAGGACGGGCGTAGAACCACCGGTCAGCTCAGCCGTCGAGACCCCGTCGATGCCCTGTAGCGCCGGCAGGATCTCGTCGCGAGCGACCGCGGCCGCGACCGTCGGATCGGCACCGTCGGCAGCGCCGATGGTAGCCGTGACCACCGGCAGCTGGTCCATGCTGAAGGACATCACCGTGGGATCGACATCCTCGGGTAGCTGGGCGTTGCCCAGGGCTCGCTCGACGTCATCGACCGCGACCTTGGGGTCGGTGCCGAAGTCGAACTCGGCGAAGATCATCGACATCGAGTTGGACGAGCTCGACTGGCTGCCCTCGAGGCCGGGCACGTTGACGAGCGCCTGCTCGATGGGCTCGGTGACCTGCACCGCCACGGACTCGGCGCCGGCGCCGGGCATCGGGCTGATGACCATGACGAAGGGCCGCTGGATGTCCGGGATCAGCTCCTGCTTGAGGTTCACCCAGGAGAACGCACCCGCGATGAAGACGCTGATCGCGAGCAGGATGACGACGCTCTTCTGGCGCAGGGAGAACTCGGTCAGACGGATCATGCGGAGGTCCTTTCAGGGTCGGGGGTCGGTGGGACTCGGTCGGCGATCTGGCGGGCTTCGCGTTCGATGGCCACGACGCCGATGCGCAGGCCCTTGAGCTCGTTGACGCTGAGCCCGACGAGGAGCTCGCCCAGCTTCGCGCTGGGCAGCTCGTGGAAGCGCTCGACCAGCACACGTCCGTGGTCCGAGAGCGTGACGAGCTGGTGGCGGCGGTCTTGGGGGTCGGGGTTGCGCTCGACGTAGCCGGCCTCGACGAGCCGCTCGACGAGGCCGCTGGCGGCGGGCAGACCGATGTGCAGATGGGACGCCAGCGCGGAGATGGACATCGAGGGGTGGAGGGCCACGAGCAGGAGGCAGCGGGCCTGGGGCATGGTCACGTCGACGTCGGCCATGTCCAGTTGGCGCCAGCGGGTCACGTGCTGCATCAGCAGCTCGAAACTCTCGAGGATGTCCCGTCGCAGGGTGTCTGCCGATGCCTCGCTCACCGGTCGGTTCTCATGGTGTGCACAGTTGTAGTGGCACGAATAGTTCGCATGGCATGAATGGTACACGCGCTGCGATCCACTGGGCTCCGGGCCACAGGTCCCCAGTTGGGGTGCCGGGCGTCACGAGAAAGCCCGGCCGCTTCTGCGACCGGGCCTTCGGGTGCGTCAGGGTTTCGGGCGTCAGCCCTCCGCTGGCGCTACCTCCGTCGGCGGCTGGCCCGATGACTCCGGCGTCTCGTCGTCAGGCCCGGCGCTCATGAAGCGCTTGCGGAAGCCTTCCTTGCCGCCATCGACGAGCGAGTAGACGACGGGCACGACCATGAGCGTCAGGAAGGTGGAGCTGAAGAGACCGCCGATGACGACCGTGGCCAGCTCCTCCGCGATGATCGAGCCGTGGGCGAAGCCGACCGCGACCGGAGCCAGGGCCAGGATGGTAGCGATGGCGGTCATGAGGATCGGTCGCACACGGGTGTTGGCGCCGCGCACGAGCGCGTCGTAGTTCGAGTAGCCCTGCTTCTTCAGCTGCTCCACGAAGTCGAGCAACACGATGGCATTGGTGACCACGATGCCGATGAGCATCAGGAAGCCGATCATGGCGCTGATGCCCAACGGGTTGCCGGTGACGAGCAGCGCCGGGATGGCGCCGATGATCGCCAGCGGCAGGCTGAAGAGGATGATGAACGGCGTGATGAGCGAGCCCAGGGCCAGCACCATCACGATGTAGACCACAAGGATGGCGATGCCCATCGAGAAGAACAGACCCTCGAAGGCCTCCGCCTGTTCGGCCGTGGCACCCGCGAAGGTGACCTCCACCGAGTCCGGGATCTGGCCGGCCACCTCGAGCTCGTCGACACGCTGAGCGGCCTCTTCGGACACTCCGGCCAGGTCCTGGCTGAGCATGTCTGCCGAGACGGTGGCGGCCGGGGAGCCGTCCACGCGGGTGACGCTGCCGCGCACCAGGACCTGCTCCACGCTCGCGACCTCGCCAAGCGTGGATGTGCCGGCCATGCCGCTGACCGGCATCGCGCGCAAACCCTCGACGCCATCGACGCCCGCGTCGGAGACGCGCAGGATGGTGGTCACCGTGCTGCCGTCCTCGATGGTGTAGGAGCCGATCGGCTGACCCACGAGCACATCACGGATCTGGGTCCCGATCTGCGCGGTGCTGGAGCCGATGAGCGCGGCCCTGTTGGGGTCGACCACGACGGCCACCTGCGGCGTCTCGGAGACCGCGTCGCTCTCGACGTTGTCGAGGTCCTCCATGGTGGACAGCTCGGCCACGATGGCGTCGGCAGCCTGTTCGATCTCGACCGGATCATGGCCGCTGACCACGATCTGGAGGCCACCGCCCCCGCCGAAGGCATCCTGCTCAGCGACAGCCACGTCGAAGCCGTCCGTGCTGATGGCCTCGAGGTCTTCCTTGATCTGGTCGCGGCTCTTCTCGAGGTCCGCCTCCTCGTCGAGGCGCACGGTGATGACGGCGCTGTTGGAGGCACGGCCGCTGAAGGCCGCCTGCAGCGCCTGGGCACCGGTGTCGGCCTCGCCCGGGATGGTCGACTGGACCAGCTCGACGTCTTCGCGAGCCAGGAGGATCTGCTCGGCCTCGAGCGCCTTCTCTTGTACGCCCGTAGTAGAGGCACCCTGCGGCGGCGAGACGGTGACGGTCAGGAAGTTCTCACCGCCCGCGTCGACGAAGCTCTGCGGCAGCAGCGGCGCGAGGGCCATGGCCACCACGAAGAGGAAGCCGGCGAGGGCGAGGGTGGCCCACTTGGTCAGACGACCGCGAAGGGCCACGATGAGCACCGGCGTGTAGAGCCGCTGCCAGATGGTCATCACCGGCTCGCCGGTCTCGTCGAACTCGAGGTCGACCTTGTCCACGAACCAGTAGGCCAGCACCGGGATCACCGTCAGTGCCACCAGCAGCGAGGACAGCAACGCGAACGTCACGGCCAGGCCGAAGGGCAGGAAGAACTGGCTCACGATGCCGCCGACGAAGCCGATAGGCAGGAAGACCGCAGCGGTCGTGATGGTGGAGCTGGTGATGGCGCCGGCGACCTCTCTGGTGCCGGTGATGACCGAATCGTGGACCGAGTCACCGAGGCCCCGGTGGCGGTAGATGTTCTCGAGCACGACGATGGAGTCGTCGATGACTCTGCCCACTGCGCCGGCCATTCCGCCGAGGGTGAGGATGTTGATGGTCAGGCCGGCCACGCCAAAGACAGCGATGGCCAGGAAGATCGAGAGCGGGATGCTGACGGCCGCGACCAGGGTGGTGCGGGCGCTGCGCAGGAAGGTGTAGATGACGAGGACGGCAAAGAACGCGCCGAGCAGGCCCTCCTGCACCAGGCCGGCCGTCGATTCCTCGATGAAGATCGCCTGGTCCTGGATGACGTCGATGCGGATGACCTCAGCGTAGGCCTCCTCGGCTTCGTGGAAGGCCTCCTCGACCTGCGTGGCCACGTCGACGGTGTTGGCGCCGGATTGCTTGGTGATGGTGAGCGTCAGGCTGGGAAGGCCGTTGGTGCGGGCGTAGCCGCTGACCTGGACATCCTGCTGCTCGATGGTGGCGATCTCGCCCAGCGTCACCGGTTGGGGGATCTGGGCCAGCGCGTCGGTAAGGCCGCCCAGGTCGGGCAGCTCGAAGAGCCCGCCGCCCCCCTCCTCTGCGGCGGCCTCCTCGGCCGGCGGTGGAGTGGCGGCCACGGCCTCGCGCACGGTCGGAGTGCGCGCGCCCACGATGAGGCCCTCCAGCGCCTCGACCGTGCCGAACTGGTGCTGTGTGCTGACCGGCAGCCGCAGGCCACCCTCGTCGATGGCGCCGGAGGGGATGGTGATCTGGTTAGCGAAGAGCAGCCCCTGCACCTGCTGCAGGGCGATGCCGGTCTCGGCCATGGCCTGCGGGTCGAGCACGATGTCGAGGATGGGCGTGGGGCCGCCGGTGAGGTCGACCGTGGAGACGCCGTCGATGCCCTGCAGCGTGGGCACGACCTCGTTGCGAGCGATCTCCGCGGCCTCGGTCGGGTCGGCTCCCTCGACCGGGCCGATGGTGGCGATAACGATGGGCTGGCTGTTGAAGTCGAAGGAGCTGACCTGCGGCTCGCTGCCCTGGGGCAGGCTCAGCTGACCCACCGCCTGCTCGACCTCGGTCAGCGTCTCCTTGAGGTCCGTTCCGAAGTCGAACTCGGCGAAGACCAGCGAGAGCGAGCTGCCAGAGGTCGACTGCACCGTCTGCAGGCGCGGGATGTTGCTGATGGCCTGCTCGACCGGTTCGGTCACCTGCACGGCCACGTCCTCGGCGCCGGCTCCGGGCATCGGCGTGATGATGGTGACGAAGGGGAATTCGATGTCCGGCAACAGCTCCTGGTTGAGCGATCTCCAGGAGAAGACGCCGGCGAGCAGCACGCCCACCGCCAGGAGGATGATGACGCTCTTCTCCCTGACGGCGAACCGGGTCAGGCGGATCATGCGTGGTTCCTTTCGGGTCGTTGTGGGCTGGGCGAGGCGGGATCGTCGAGGCGCTTGACCTCGCGATCGAGCGCGGAGAGGCTGGTCAGGAGCGCCGCCAACTCCTCCGGCTCGAGGCCGGCGATGAGGCGGCGCAGCGCTTCGGTGTTGAGCTCGCGCATGTGCTCGAGCGTGTCGGCACCGGCGTCGGTGATGCTCACCAGCTGCTGGCGGCGGTCATCGGGATCCTCCCGACGTTCGAGGTAGCCGAGCGTCACGAGGCGGTCGACAAGGCCGCTGATGGCAGGAGGCCCGACGCCGATCTCCGCCGCGATCGCGGACATCGACATGCCCGGGTGCAGCGACACGAGATACAGCACCTTCGCCTGCGGCATCGTCACGTCGACATCGAGGAACTCCGGCGCGTGCGCGTCCGCGGCATGGCGCAGCAAGGCCTGGAATCGGTCGAGGATCTGCTCCTCTACCGTGGTCGGGGGAGTCACGGTCTTTCTATACCTACTAGCTTGCCAATAGTTTACGTGCCCTGAAGTGTACGGCATTGTCCGCTGTCTGTCTAGTGTTTGTTTAGCGCGCCCGCCTCGCCCTCGTCGATGCCAGCAGGCCATCTGCCGGGATCGGCGCTGGCGGCAGGTTCTTCGCCACATGCGTGCGTGGGGGCCGCAAGACGGATCGGCACCTCGGATCGGCCCGGTGCCGACCGTCAATCATGCCCCCGGGTGCATGGAACGGGTCGGTCAGCGGCGATCCGCGAGGGCGGCGCGGGGTCACAGCCGGCTAACCCCCAATCCACCGATTGGCCTCGCCCGGGCGCCTCGATGCCCTGAGCCGT
>CAYZDQ010000091.1:0-7262 GCA_964476955.1 uncultured Anaerolineaceae bacterium | reverse complement strand
CACGCTCGTGACCGACGAGACGCTGGAGGACCTGCCGGCCATCTACGAGGTCCTGGTCGACCTCGACATCATGCGCTGGGCGCTGTTCATGCTCATCTCGGTCGGCCGTGGCGCTGAGCTTCGCGAGGTCAGCCCGCATCAGTCCAGCGAGCTCAACGCCTGGCTGTACGGCATATCGAGGGACGCTCCCTTCCAGGTCAAGACGACCGAGGCCATGCACTACCGGCGCACTGTCATCGAAGGGCTCAAGGCCACGGGTCTTTCCGACGGCGAGATCGCGGCCAGCCCGGCCGCCCGCGGCTGGGGCATCCGCGACGGCAACGGCATCGTCTTTGTCAGTCACGACGGCAATGTGCATCCATCTGGCTTCATGCCGCTGACGTTGGGCAACGTACGAGAGGCCAGCATCGTCCGACTCTATCGAGAGCACCCGGTGATGCTCGATATACGCGATCCGAGCAAGTACAAGGGTCGGTGCGGACGGTGCGAGCTCGGCCGCATCTGTGGCGGTTCTCGTGCGCGTGCCTATGCTTGGACGGGTGACCCGCTGGAGTCCGATCCACTCTGTGACTACGACCCGCCAGGTGCCTGAGGCACGCGGTCGCGTGCTCGTCGTGGGCGGAGGCGTCAGCGGGCTGACCGCCGCCTGGTCGCTCGCGCGAGTCGGAGTCGCGGTCACGCTGGCCGAGGCCGGACCGACCCTGGGCGGGAAGGTCAGCACCGAGCACGTCGACGGCTTCACCATCGAGCACGGCCCGGACTCCTTCCTGCCGACCAAGCCGGCTGCCATCACGCTGGCTCGGGAGCTAGGCCTGGACGGCGTGCTCACGGGCGTGACCGATCCACGCCGTGTGTACATCCGCTATCAGGGTGCGCTCATTCCGATGCCTGAGGGCATCGGGCTGGTCCTGCCGACGCGGCTCGGACCGTTCGTGCGCACGCCCCTCTTCTCGTGGCCCGAGAAGCTGCGCATCGCGCGCGACCTCGTCGCTCCGAGGAGCCTGAGTCCCGGGGACGTGGCCGTGGGTGCCTACCTCCGCGGGCGCCTGGGTGACTCGCTCGTGGACCGCCTCGCCGGCCCGCTCGTGGGTGGCGTCTACAACACCCCCATCGACGAGGTCAGTCTGGATGCGGTCGTTCCCCAGCTGCGCACGGCCGAGCGAGAGCACCGCAGCCTGTGCCTGGCCGGGCTGGCTGAAGGCCGTCGCATGCGAGCAGCGGCGGCCAAGTCCAGGCGCGGCCCATCGCTCGGCCTCTTCGTCGCGTTGCGCGGCGGCATGGAGCGCTTCGTGGAAGCCCTCGCTGCCGGCGCGTCCGATCTCGGCACGGACCTGCGCACGAGCTGCCCGGTATCCGTTCTCAGCCGAGCCGGCGGTGGCGTGGAGGCCACGCTCGACGGCACGACCGAGCGCTTCGACCACGCCATCCTGGCCACGCCTGCCCCGGCCGCGTCCACGCTGCTCGGAGAGGAGCTACCGGCAGCTGCCAAGGTGCTGGACGCGATCCCGCACGGCTCGAGCGTGCTGGTCACGCTGGCGTATGCCGCTGGCACGGCACGGCTCGGGCTCGAGGGCCACGGCTACCTCATCCCGCGCACGGAAGGCGGACCGATCTCGGCGTGCACGTGGAGCTCACAGAAGTGGGCCGAACGCGCCCCGCAGGACGCGATCCTGCTGCGCCTCTTCGTGCGCGATGAGCCGGCCTGGACGAGCGGCCCAGATGAGGCGCACCTGGTAGCGGCCCAGGACGAGGTCGAGCGCACGTTGGGGATCAGCACCGAGCCGACGCTGACGCGGGTCACCCGCTACGACGGCAACATGCCGCGCTACACGGTGGGCCATCTCGAGCGGGTAGCGAGCATCGAGGCATCGCTGGCAGCGTGGCCGGCGATCAGCCTGACCGGGGCGTCGTATCGCGGCATCGGGCTACCGGACTGCGTAGGCCGAGGCCAAGCGGCGGCCGCGCAGGCGGCCGAGAGGCTCGACGCAGCCTAGAACGCGTAGCGCGCGGGGCGGGATGTCCTCTCGGCGTCAGCCGACCTTGAGCCTCCCCGTGGTGGAGTCCTCACCGGCGACGGTCGGCAAGTCCGCGCGCGTGTTGGCGCAGCAGCCCACGGCACACACGTTCCGCCATGGTCCGAGCGGGCTGAGTGCGATCGGTGCGGCCCCGGCGTGGCGTTCCTGCACCAAATCGGCGAGCCCCTCGACGAACCGAGGATGTACGCCCGGCGTAGGCGTACGAATCATGCGCACGCCCAGCTCATCGCACGTCTCCTGGGCCTCGTCGTCCAAATCCCAGATGACCTCCACGTGATCGCTCACGAATCCGACCGGCACGACCACGACCGCGCGCATGCCACCCGCGTGTTCCTCGCAGATGGCGTCGTTGATGTCCGGTTCCAGCCACCGCACCTGCGGGGCGCCGCTGCGCGACTGGTACACCAGCGACCATGCCGGCACCTCCACCTCGCGCCCGGCCTCGGCCACGATGGCCTCGATGGCGGCGAGGTGTTGGGCCACGTAGGCGCCATTCTCGTCGAACTCGCCGGGCGGCCCGGAAGCGGCGGCCATGCTCGTGGGAATCGAATGCGTCGTGAACAGCACGCGCGTCTTGGCACCGGCGAACCCGTCATCCGAGAGTCGTCGGAGCGCCGCGACGAGAGCTTCCGCGAACGGCTGCACGAAACCCGGGTGGTCGAAGAAATGGCGGATCTTGTCGATCTCCAGCTGCCCGTCGAGCCCCGACTCGAGCAGCGCACGGGCCAGATCCTCGCGGTACTGGCGACAGCCGGAGTAAGAGGAGTAACCGCTGGTGGCGAGTGCGACGACACGGCGGTGGCCGTCGGCATGGATGCGTTCGACCTCCGGCGTCAGGTACGGGTCCCAGTTGCGGTTGCCCCAGTAGATCGGCAGATCGATGCTGCGCCGCTCGAACTCCGCGCGCAGCGCAGCGACCAACTGGCGGTTCTGCTCGTTGATGGGACTGACGCCGCCGAGCGCCTTGTAGTGATGCGAGACCTCCACCAGTCGCTCGCGCGGGATGTGGCGGCCGCGCGTCACGTTCTCGAGGTAGGGCATGACGTCGTCGGGGCCCTCGGGACCACCGAAACCGACGAGCAGGAAGGCGTCGTAGGCGCCGCTCACGCCAATACTTCCACCACACCCGCGTCATCGACCATGCGGCCCGTGAAGAAGGGGGTCTCGAGGCGCACGTGCCGGCGAGCCTGGGTGGAACGGATGTCGCGCATCAGATCGACCAGGTCGAGCGGGTCATCGGACTCCAGCGCCAGGATCCACTCGTAGTCGTTGAGCGCGAAAGCCGCGACGGTGTTGGGCTGGACCTGCGGGTGCTCGCGCCCGGCCATCCCGTGCTCGCGCAGCATCTCCCCGCGCTCTTCGCTCGGCCGCAGGTACCACTCGGGCGACCGCGCGAACGGATAGACGCAGGGGCAACGCTTGGGCGGCTTGCCCAGCATGAAGGAGGGCACGTGTTCGCGGCTGAACTCGGCCGGCCGGTGCAGACCCATGGCCGACCACACGAGCCGTGTGATGGCGCCGGCGGCAGTGCGACGGAACTGGCGGAGCGCGCGCTGCAGCGACTCTGCCGTGGAAGCGTGCAGCCAGAGCATGACATCGGCGTCCTCGCGCATGCCGGAGACGTCGTACTGGCCACGTAGCTCGACCGCGTCCTCGCCGAGGCCGGCGACCCAGGCAGCGTGCTCGGCCACGGCAACGTCGGCATCGCCGAGCGGCTCGCCGGTCCGCGCATAGATCGCCCACACCGCGTAGGTCACGGTGCGATTGAGCTCGTCGTATGCGTCCGCCGGCGCGGGCGCTTCTGCATCGGTCACGGATATCCTCCGGAGCGGGTGGAGCACAGTGGTCGTCGCGCGCGGAGCTCCCCGAATGGGCGGTCGGTCAGAGCGGACCGTGCGTAGCATCCGATATTAGCCGAGCGCGTGTTCCGAACTCGTCGCGCGAGCCGGTCGAGGGCAAGCAGTAGGCCCTCGGCACGCTTCGGCGTGAGCAATGCTCGAACGACCGTCGGGAAGCCTTACGCGGTCGAACTTCACGCACTGCGGGGTTCGCGGAGTCGTTGGCGGCCATGCTGCGGCATTCACCCTGAGAATCGGCGTGCCAGCAGCTGCCGCGGCCATGCCCGTGGCCGCCATCGATAGCACCATCGAGCATTGGGACGCGCCGCTGGTGGAAACGGTACCTCACGGGGTGTGCGGCGATGACGAGCTGGTCGAGTTGGCCGAGCTCGTCATCGGCGGTTCCGAGGAGACCGAAGGCGTCGACAGCCTCGAATGCTCGATGCCTCGCTGCTAGCGGACCTCGACCTGCCGGGACTCGATTCCGTGGTGCTGATCGAGTTCGAAGCCGAGGAGCTCGACGACGTCACGGCCACCCCGAACGAAGCCGGCCAACGAGGACCTCGTTGTGGCATCCTCCCGAGCACGACGGCAAGCGGTGGAGCCGGGCGGGGTCGGAGCCATCCCGCTCGCGCCAGGCGTCGACCACGACACATCAGCGCTGGACCGGGCGCTCCATGCGGCCTTGACCATCGGAGGCGCCTGACGAGCCGATGGTGCGTACGGCTCCGAGCTGCGGCAGACGCCCGGTGACACGCGGATCGTCGGTCACGATGCCGCGGGGATCGAGTCAGGAAGGACCAAGTCGTCGAGCTTGGCGGCCGCTGACTGCCCGAGGGCTGGCCCGACGTGCGCGTACGTGCCCATGGTCAGGCTGATCTGACTGTGACCGAGCACTTCCATCACCACCCGCGGAGCCACGCCTTGGGCGAGCATCAGCGACGCACAAGCGTGACGGAGGTCGTGGAAGCGTTGACGACGCAGGCCAGCCGCGTGCAGTAGTCGCTGCAGTCGCCGCGTCACCGTGATGCCATCGATCGGTGTGCCGATGGTCGAGCGGAACACGAGGTTCCACGGGTCCCTACGTTGACCCCTACGCGGTGTCTCGTGCCTCAACGCCGCCAAGGACCGCGTCCATCCGCTCAGCAGCTTCGCGCGTGAGGTCGGGGATGACGTGCGAGTACGTGTTGAGCGTCAGGGCGATCTGGCTGTGCCCGAGCGTCTCCATCACCACTCGTGCCGGTACACCCTGGGCGAGCAGCAGCGAGGCGCAGGCGTGTCGCAGGTCATGGAAGCGTTGGGGCGGGAGGCCCGCGTCCGCGAGCACCGTCTGGAACCAGCGGGTGACCGCTACCCGTCCACCGGTGTCCCGGTCGTGGTCCGGAAGACGAGGTCGCGCTTATCGTGCTGCCAGCGCAACCCAGCGAGGAGCCGTTCGCGGAGCTGTCGTGCCTTGTGGGCACCGAGCGCCGCGGAACGTCTGGGTCGGAACGGCCATCCGCGTCAGAGCCCCCATGCTCTACATATGCCCGGCATCGGCCTACTGTGACAAACAACGGCTCAGGCTCGCTGTCCGGGGCCGGCGACCAGCAGCAGCGCCTCGCTCTTGCGTGCGATGCGAACGACCAGGGCTAACCGCTCCCAGCCTCAGGCCCCGGAGCACGACGAGGACGTCGTCTTCATGTACGGAGTCGAGCACAACCACGAGCAGCGAGGATGGGTAGTCCCACGCCACTGCGTCGGTGCCACCCTCGCCGGTTACGAAAGGACCATGGACCGTGGGGCTGCACCGGGCACAAGCTCCGCGTCATATGGAAGATGCGACCCTGACCCTGGTCTTGGAGCGCCGCGCCGAGGACATCCACGAGCCCGAGTTCGCCGCGTACGCCCCGCTCGTGAGTTTCGAGGCCTTTCTCTCCGAGCAGCGGGTGTTCGGTTGGGTACGCCTCGATGCTGACCGGCTGACCGACCTGCTCAACGCCCACGAGATCATCCGCCTGGCGAACGCGCTCGTGGAGGACCACCGCGACGGTACGACCGAGTCAGCCGACGAGGCGCTCGTCCACCGATCCGAGATCATCGCGGCGATCGCCAGTGGCCCGCGCGGCGACCCGGCTCGTCGGCTGCTGACCCAGCCCCATCCCGTGGTCGTCGAATCGAGTGGCTACCGGATCGGCGGCAACGTCCATATCGCGCCCGGCGCGGACCCCGAGGAACGATTGCACGACGCGAGTCCGATGGTCCCGCTGACCGAGGCCTGGCTCCAGTACCGCTCAGGTGAGCAGCATCGCCGTGACTGCAGCGAAACGGTCATCGTCAACCGCGAGCTAGTGACCCGGATCGAGCTGGCCTCGGAGCCGGCCGTCTAGGCCAGACCGCGGGACCGCACGGGTAAGACCTCAGCGAGCGCGGTCGAACGTCCAGGCTTGGGCGCCAACGGATACTTGACCCGATCAGTCCCGGGCGAACTCAGCCGTACCCGCTGCGGCACACGATGCGCCGATGGTGGAGGACCGGCGGGTCAAGCTTCCATGAAGGGCGGGCCTCTTGTCATGTCAGCGTCGCTCTCTGCGCCGCCACCCGCCGACCGACCGGGGGCGAGTACCACCAAGCCGCACCTGGGTTCGAGCCGTACTCGGTAGTACCACTCCGCCACGGTGGACTTCTCGATCATGGGCGGCGGTCGGTGCTTCACCAGCGCATCGTGGACAACGCATAGCCCCGCGCTGTACATTCCGACGGCACACCGAAGGGCGAGGAGGTGGCATGGCGAAGATCGAGACCGGCATCCAGATCGACCGTGCCCTCGAGAACGTGTACGCCTACGCCACCAACGTCGACAACATGACGCAGTGGCTGGGCGCGGTCGTGGAGGCAGAACGACTCACCGACGGGCCGCTGGGGGTGGGCACCCGGATCCGAGCCGTCGGCAAGATGCTCGGGCGACGCATGGACTCCGTGGCCGAGGTGACCGCACTCGAACCCAACGCGAGGTTCGCGTTCAAGATCGCATCGGGTCCGTTCACGAGTCACAACAGCGACGCCTTCGAGAGCGTCGCCGGCGGCACCAAGGTGACCGATACCGTCGAGATCGAGCTCGGCGGGATCCTCGGGCTGGCCGACTCCTTGATGGGCCGCATGATGCGCCGGCAGTTCGAGGCCAACCTCGCCGCGCTGAAGGCTCGCCTCGAAGCTCAGACAGCTAACGGAAGCTGACCCTCGGGCGACAGCCGAGTCCATAGGTTCTCAGACACCTCGGCCAGCATCCAGGCCCATCCCGCGAGGGGCGGGCCTCTTCTTGTATCGGGCTGGCGCCCGGAGCCGCCAGTTGCCGATTGGGCGGATTCTGGCGAACGTCGCAACACCCAAGCACATGGGAGTTGCAGAT
>CAYZDQ010000090.1:0-7277 GCA_964476955.1 uncultured Anaerolineaceae bacterium | reverse complement strand
CCTTCGGTGATGCGTGGCTCGTCACCCTTGGTGGTCTCGTCGTATTCGGTGTCATCGCCGCCGTCGTCGCGGCCATCGCCGGCTGGCGCTCCTCGCTGCGGGGCAGCGCCCTGGTGAGTGCGGTCGTCGCCGGCTTCGCCCTCGGCGGGTTCGTCGGCGCGGTCTGGACCTCGACGCGCTACGACGCCCCCGATGGCGTGCTCGGGCTCGCCATCACGCTGGGCTTCCTGACCTGGATCATCGCGGGCCTGGTGCTCGCTGCGCGGGCCGGCTTCGACCCGGAGGCGCGCTACGCCGACCTCATCCCGCGCGAGACGATCGCCGCGGCGACGCGGACCAAGGAGTTCCTCACTGACGAGCTCGACCGGCAGAAGAACAGGATGATGGGCCGATGACCGACGCCGTGAACCCGCAGCTGCCCGAGGCCAAAGGCGACGACGAGGCCTGGGAGCGCATGCTGGCCAAGCACGATGACCCCACGCCGGAAGTCATCGCGGCGTTGGAGGAGGTGGAGGCGGCGCGCACGGGCTTCGCCGACTCGCTCGACGATCTCACCAGCGCGACCCAGTCGGCCCTGGACGTCCCGGCCAAGATCAAGCGCAACCCGGTCAAGACCGCCGCACTCGTGGGCGGTACCGGCTTCCTGCTCGTGGGTGGCCCGCGGCGCGTCCTCCGCTTCGTGGGGCGACGCGTCTTCCCCCAGCGGCCCGATCCCCATGCGGGCATCCTGCCGCCGGAGATCGAGAAGGTGCTCAAGGACTCGGGCGTGGCCAAGGACCCAGACGTGCGACGCGCGCTCAACAAGGACTTCGCCGACTACCTCAAGAACAAGGGCGAGTACGGTCCGGAGCCCAGTCCGTCGACGTCGTTCTGGCGCACCTTCGACCGCGTGGCCGGGCCCCTGGGTACCGCCGGTGCGCGCATCATGATCCAGCGTCTGATGGAGGCGGAGCAGACTCGCGCCATCTACCGCACCGATATGCGCGAGCGTGCCATCGAGCGCGCCGAGGCGGAGAAGCAGGGCAGCTAGCGCCGACCGGTGCGGCTGGTGCGGAAGGGGGGATTCGAACCCCCACGCCCTTTCGGGCACTGGCTCCTAAGGCCAGCGTGTCTGCCGTTTCACCACTTCCGCGACCAACCGAGTGTACGGGTGCGCGGAGGCGCGCGCTACGAGACCGGGACCTCAGGCGTAGACGGGTGGCTCACCTTCGGATGAGCGCCGGTGGATAGCCCAGGTTCCGAGGAGCGCCGCTAGGGAGTGGCTCGCAGGTGACGGTCGACGAAGCGCGCGATGCTGTCCACGGTGCGGAAGTCGTCGAGGTCCAGATCCTCGTTGGCCACGCTGACACCGAGGTCCTCGTCGAGGATCATGAACAGCTCGACGAGGCTCATGGAGTCGATGAGGCCGCTGTCGATGAGGTTGGTGTGGTCATCGAAGACATCGATGTGCAGCTGATCGGTGATGATGGCCCGCACCCTGTCCAGGGACGTCGTCTCCGAGGTCGAGCCCATCGGTGTGCTGTCCTGGACGGTCATGACCGCGAGTTGGCGGCAGCGGGCAGGGTCATGTGGGCGCTGCTCCCTCCTGGGGAGGCCGAGGCGGTACTCAAGATGTCTCCATGAACTGTTCCTTCAGCCGGTTCTTGTCCACCTTGCCGTTGCTGTTCTTGGGCAGGTGCTCGAACTCCAGCCACTTGGTGGGCAGCATGTAGGGCGGCACGAGCTTGGACAACGAGGTCCGGATCGTGCGCGGCGACACGTCCTCTTCGGCCATGGGCACGAAGGCACAGCAGATGGTGGTCCCCTCGAACCCGCTGCTCGCCACAGCCACGACCGCGCTCGCTCGCAGCTCGGGTAGCGTGGCCAGCGCGGTCTCGATCTCTCCCAGCTCGATACGGTGCCCGCGGCTCTTGATCTGCGTGTCCGCGCGGCCGCGGAAGTAGACGAGACCGGCCTCGTCCTTCGTCGCGAGGTCACCGGTCCGGTAGATGCGGCGACCGCCGGACTCGATGAAGGCCGCCTCAGTCGCGTCGGTGTTGCGCCAGTACCCCGGGCTCAGCCCGACTCCGCTGATGTAGAGATCGCCCACCTCACCGAGCGGCATCTCGGAGAGGTCGTGGCCGAGGACCAGCAGGTCCTCCCCCGTGCACGGCACTCCGATGGGCACTGCCGCGGCTGGATCTGCTGGAGTGGAGGCCAGAGTGTGATAGCTGCTGGCGATCGTGGCCTCGGTCGGCCCATACAGGTTGGTGAACGTCACATCCGGCAGCTTCTCCATCCAGTGGATGAGCGAGGCCGTGGGAAAGACCTCGCCGCACCAGATCAGGCGCTCGAGGGCCGGGAAGTCGCCCTGCTGCACCGCGTCATGCGAGGCGATGAAGGTCAGCACGGAGGGCACCGAGAACCACTGGGTCAGCTCCGAGTCGTTGATGAAGTCCACGAGCTTGCCCGGAAGCAGGTTGAGCTCCGGCGGCACGAGGTGGAGCTCGGCTCCGGACGCGAGCGCACCGTAGATGTCGAACGTCGAGAGGTCGAACGCGAACGGTGAGTGACCCGACACGCGGTCGTGCGGTCCCATCCCGAAGTACTCGACGCCCCACTTCACGAACGCGGTCACGTTGGCGTGGTCGATGACGACACCCTTGGGTATGCCCGTCGAACCCGAGGTGAACAGGACGTGGGCTGCGGGACCCGGATCGGCAGCCAGGGGCTTGAGCTCGGTCGGGCAGGCGTCGACGTCACCGAGGTCGAACTCGGCCTGATACCGCTGTCCATGGACAGCCTCGGCCTCCAGCCATCCCACGCGAGGCCTGGCGGCCGGGTCTTCGGGCATGATCCCGTCGATGAGCTCCGATGCCGGTCGCGTCGCGAGCAACCATCGCGGGTCGCTCGCGGAGATGATGTGCGTGACGCGTGCTGCCGGACTACTCGTGTCGATGGGCACGTAGACGCATCCGGCCTTCATGATGCCGTGCATGGCGATGATGGCCATGGGCGACTTGGGGATCAGGACGCAGACGCGATCCCCCGGCTCGCACCCGCCCTCCTGGAGCAGCCGCGCAAGCTTGCTCGACCTGGTGGCCAGCTCGGCATACGTGAGGCTCGAGTCGCGAAGCTTGACCGCAAGTGCATCTGGTCGCTCCTCGGCCTGTCGCTCCGCGTACTCGTACAGCCGCTCGACCGACGGCAGCTCGCTGGTCATACGGCAGCGACGCGCGCGCTGGCGCGGTCGAAGACCACCTGCGTGTGTCGCAGGTCGTCGGGTTCACGGGGGATGTCGAGGATGAAGGTCTCGAACCCCGCTGTCAGGTAGCGCGCCACCATCTCTGCGACATCGTCATACGTGCCCACGAGGTACGGGCAGAAGGTCCTGTAGTTCTGGAACGGGTGCAGCCAATAGGGCGAGGGCTCAGTGGCCGTGGCCTCGCCCAGGCCCGAGAGCTGGTCATGCCACATGGAGTCGGAGGTGGCCATCGCCAGGCGGTGCATCAGGCGGCCGCGCTGGTCCCCCGGGAAGCGATCCCATGCGATCCGCCAGGCCTCGTCAGCGTCCTCTCGGGCGATCAGCCCGATACGGATGCCGTTGTCGTCGGCGACGGACGCAGGGTCGACTGACTCGTACTCGGCAGCGGGCTTGGGGTACTGCACGGCACAAGCTCCGAGCCGTCGGGCGGCGAGCATGCCCGCGGGTGATGAGCCCGAGACCATGAAGCCGGGCCGCAAGCCCTCATCGACCTTCGGTGCCAAGCTGAGGTTCTTGATCTGATACCACGTGCCGTCCAGGCTCACGGGGCCATCATCGGCTACGAGTCGCTCGATGATCGAGGCGTACTCGACCACGCGCTCGTATCGGCGGTCATGATCGGTGGCGTCACCGAGCGCGACCAGGTCGTTGACGAACCCTCCAGCGACCATGTTGAGATACACACGTCGCCCATGTAGATCCGCCAGCGTCGCGATCAGCTTGGCTGCGTAGTACGGATGCATGTAGAGCGGCTGCATCGCCACCAGCGGGTTCAGCGTCGACGTCGCGCCGATGACCTCCCGGGCCACCAGCCACGGGTCGACCAGCGAGTTGTCCGTGTAGATCAGGACCCCCGTGCAGCCACCATCCTCACACCAGCGAGATACCTCGGAGACCTTGCCGAGGTAGCCCTCCGGCCACTCGGTAGAGGAGGGAAGGGTGCCAAAGACTCGAGGCTTGGAAGGGGTCGGGACTGACATCGGTGCTTGAGATTCCGTACGCGTTCGCCTGTCGGCTCCGCTGTAGTGTGCCTCGCCATCCCCGGGCCATGCTGCTCGTCGGGAGCCCAGACGATCCCAATGGTGTCTGCAGACAACACGTGGTGACCGCTGTCGTGACCCTCGGCCAGAGGGCTGGAGCGGGTTGACGTACGGGCGTCGCCCGACATCACATCAGCGGACGATGCGAGACAATGGAGCCGCAAGCGCGGGGAAAGAGAGCTCACGAGCGGAGTGCAGGAGATCGGGGAGCCACATGCGTGCACGGTTGCGCCTGAGTCAGGCTGGCGACTACCTCCGAAGGGGCGACGTGATCGGTCTGCTTCGCAAGCCGATCTACTCGGAGGACATCGGCATCGGCCTGCGCAGGGACCTGTCCGCGGGACCCGATCCTCGCTTGGCGACGATCGAGCGTGAGCTCCGGCCCGCTGCGGCCGCAGACATCCAGGCCCTGCTGGACCCCGTGGATGCGAATCCTGGCGACGCACAGGACCAGGACGACCGCCGCGTCGAGGGTCGCGTCGCGGCAGCCCTTGGGACACGCGGTTGCTACGTGGCCGATTCGGATGAGGGCCAGCCCGGCTTCATGCAGTACGTCTTCACGAGCGACGACAACGAGCTGTTCCAGTCGTTGTATTCGCACACTGGCCCGGTCCTGGCACCAGACGAGGCCATGGTGGAGTTCCTCTATGTCGCTCCGGGTGCGCGCACCATGTCGTTCATCATCGAGTGCATGACCCTCGTGATCGAGGAGGCGCGCCAGAGGGGTGCCAGCTCCGTGGTGACGTTTCCGGGCGCTGACAAGCAAGGGGCGCTCATGGTGAGCCAGTTCGTCGGGCTACAGCCGTACGCGATCCGCAGGTCGAGGTACCGGTTCTTTCGCAAGACCACGACCTTCGAGCCCCACTCGGACCCCATGTCGATGGTGTCCTAGCCGGCCACAGCCCGCAGGGCAAGCTTCGGCGGGCATCCGCCATCCGCGGGCAGCGGGGCCGTGAGCTAGCGCGGTAGGTCCGTCGGTCTGGAGCCGGCGGCCGCGCGCGCCGCTTGCTCGACGAAGGTGGCAGCCAGGCTGATGAGGTAGGTAGCCCAGGCCAGGATCCCTACGAGCTTCAGCCAATCCTCGACGAACGTGACCTCGGGTGCAGTGGCCATGCGGTCGCTGACGAAGTCGACGCCGATCGACAGTGCGAACAAGGCACCCGCCACCGCCAGCAGAGACCACTCGCTCTGGGCGATGACGCGGCGGAACCGCCACACGAAGACAACGACGACCAGGACGATCACTGCGATCGCCGCTCGCTGCGGGACGGGCGTATGGCGCCAGAGCAGGTCGTCGTGGAACATGAAGAGGTCATCGAGCGCCAGCAGCGCCGAGATGGCACCGGCCCACAGGAGGAACCAGGCGGCCTCGGAGCCACCTCCCCAACGCCGCACGAGGAAGCCAGCGAATACGCACACGACCGCCGCCGCCCACCACGTGAGCACACCGACGTGTGACAACGCGCCCGTGAGGGGATGGCCACCGGCGGTCGCCATGGGATCCCGTACCAGGACGTCCAGCGGGGCATCGAGCAGCAGGTTGACCGCGATAGAGACGATGGCGATGAGAGCGGCGGATACGGCGAGCACCGCGAGGAGCCATGCGCGGCGTGAGGCTCTGTGCTGCTTCATCGGTGCCTCTGGCATCTTCACCTCGACGACAAGCTCCCCCGGCTACCCGGAGTCGACGGTCGGTCCCCCTTGCTCTCGGCTGATCCCGCCCATCCTGAGCATGATCACGTTGGCACGAGGGTAGCGCAGGAGGCTCGGGGTCGGTCCAGGCCGCGAGGCGCTCGTTCGGTCCGCCGACGATGGTTCGGTCGGTCCGACCACCGGGGCGCCACCGGCCCTTCATCGCCGTCGTCAGCCCCGCAGGGATCGAGGCATGGCGGCGGTTCCGAACGCCGACCGTGGCTCCTCCTTATACTCGTGCGGCATTCCCAGCACACCCAAACCCAAGGAACCTGTGAACACCGACATCCGCGAAGGCGACCAGAGCACCATCGTGCTCGAGGTCCAGATCACCGACAAGGAACTCCAGAACGCCATCAACGAGGGTGTTCGCCACCTCGCGCGCCGCACCCGCGTCCCCGGCTTCCGACCGGGCAAGGCCCCCCGCGCCATGATCGAGCGGGCCTACGGCATCGACCGCTCCGACCCCGACGGCCCGGACCCCGTCTTCGACGAGGCGCGTGAGCACCTCTACCAGCGCACCGTCATCCAGGCCGTGACCGAGTCGGGCAAGGACGTGCTGGAGCTCCCGCGAGAACCGGAGTGGACGCAGTTCAAGGAGGGCGTCGGCGCCACCTACCAGGTGACGCTGCCGGTCCGCCCGGAGATCACGCTCGGCGACTACGTGGAGTACCCATTCACGCCGGAGATCGAAGAGGTCACCGACGAGCAAGTGGACGAGGTCGTGGACCAGCTGCGCGACCAGCAGGCCTCGCTCATCCCGGTCGAGGACCGCGGTGCGGAGAACGAGGACTTCGCCGTCATCAGCTTCGAAGGCAAGCGCGACGGCCAGCCCGTGGAGGGCGCACAGTCGGACCGCTTCCCGCTGGTCCTGGGCAAGGACCGCATGATCCCCGGCTTCGAAGCCAACATCCTGGGCATGAAGGAGGAGGACGAGCGCACCTTCACGGTGACCTTCCCCGACGACTACGGCGAGGAGAGTCTCCAGGGCGCCGAAGTCGAGTTCAGCGCCAAGCTGCTGGAACTGCGAGAGCGCAAGCTGCCGGAGGCGAACGATGACTTCGCCGGCCTGGTGGGTGAGTACGAGGACATGGCCGGGTTGCGGGCAGACCTCGAGAAGCGCATGGGCATCAATGCCCTCGACCGCGCGCGTCACCAGTTCGTCGATCGCATCATCGAGTACGCGGTGGCCAACGCCACCCTGGACCTGCCCGAGGTCCTCGTCGAGCGCGAGATCGGCGTGATGCTCGACGAGCTCAAAGTTCGCGTGTCCCAGCAGGGCATCGGTTTCGAGGACTACA
>CAYZDQ010000089.1:5280-7279 GCA_964476955.1 uncultured Anaerolineaceae bacterium | reverse complement strand
CGTCGCGCCCGGAGGTCACTGCGGGTGAGGTCGAACCGACTCGCGCGCTCAGCCGACCCAGGACCGGCACCGCCAGCAACGTGAACGCGGCCTCGCAAGCCAGCGCCACCCCGGCCCACAGCAGCCCCTCCCCCGTCGTGCGCCCGTCGCCCTGCACGAGGGCGGCCCCGATGACCACCAGCACAGCACCGGCCAGCAGCATGGGCGAGGGGCGCTGCCGCCGCCAGATCGAATCGGCCAACAGCAGCACCAGCGGCACAGCCCCGATGAGCACGGCCACCGCCGCGGGCTCGGCATGCTCCACCGAGCGGACGATCGCCACGTTGAAGATGACCAGCCCGGTGGTGGCTACACCGATGAGCCAGAGCCAGTCGGTCCCGCGTGGGCGCCGGACGGGACGCCGCAGGACAAGCACAGCCCCCACCAGGAGGGCTGCGGCGACCAGGTAGCGGACCGACTGCGCCGCGAAGACGGGATAGTCGACCAGCTCGGCGGAGACGGTCACGCCGGTGCCCACGGCGAACATGGCCGTGAAGGCGGCGAAGGCACCGAACCCGCGGCAGTGCAGCATGCCTTGCACCGTAGTGGCAAAGTGGACCGATGCCTAGGACCACCATGCAGCCTTCTGACTGGACCACTTTTGGCCGGGATCTGCTCGTCTCGGTGCAGGGCACCCCACGCGGTCGCTGGGCACACGCCCTCACCGACCAGCTGCGCGAGGCGGTCCGGGCCGGCACGCTGCAGGCCGGTGTCCGGCTCCCCTCCTCTCGTTCCCTGGCCCACGACCTCGGCCTCTCCCGCGGCGTGATCGTCGGGGTCTACGAGCAGCTGCGCGCAGAGGGGTACCTGGTCAGCCGGCAGGGATCGGGCACGCGCGTCGCGCAGATCAGCCTCGAACATGCCGATACGCGTCGAGCCCGGCCCGGGCGGCCATCGCCGGTGCGACACAACCCGGGCATGCCGGACACGAGCCTCTTCCCACGGACGGCCTGGCTACGAGCGATGCGCCGTGTGCTCGATACGCTGCCGGACGCCGACCTGCGCTACGGCCACCCGCAGGGCTATGCCCCGCTGCGCGAGGAGCTGGCGGCCTACCTCGGACGGGTACGCGGCTTGCGCGCCACTCCCGACGATATCCTCGTGGTCAACGGCTTCGCCCAGGGCTTCGCCCTCCTCGCCCGCATCCTGCCGCTCCACGGCATCGAGGCCATCGCGGTGGAAGAGCCCGGCTCGACCGGCGCTCGCGAGCAACTCCGCGAGTGGGGCGTGACCACGCCACCGGTCTCGGTCGATGAACGCGGGCTGGACGTCGACGAGCTCGAGCGCACCGGGGTCGGGGCGGTGCTGGTGACGCCCGCCCACCACTACCCCACCGGCGTGGTCCTGGCCCCGGAGCGCCGGCACGCGCTGCTGGAGTGGGCTCGAGGCGCTGACGAGCGGCTCGTCATCGAGGACGACTACGACGCAGAGTTCCGCTACGACAGCGATCCGGTCGGCTCACTGCAGCCGCTGGACCCTGAGCGCGTCATCACCGGCTCGTCGATCTCCAAGACCCTGGCGCCGGGCCTGAGACTCGGCTGGCTGGTGCTGCCGCCCGCACTCATCGACAGCGCCGTCCGGCTCAAGGCTGCCTTCGACCTGGGCACGCAGGTGCTGAGTCAGGCCGTCTTCGCCGAGCTCCTGCGCAACGGCGGCTTCGACCGGCACTTGCGCCAGAGTCGCATCCGCTACCGACGCCGGCGAGCGCATCTGGCCCAGCGATTGACGGCCGCCGCACCGCACCTGCAGGTCAGCGGGCTCGATGCCGGGTTGTCGCTGTGCATCCGCGCAGACCTTCCCGATGACCGTCGCGTGGCAGAGCAGCTGAAGTCGGCAGGGGTGGCCTGTGAGGCGCTCAGCTACTACGGGCAGCGGTCTCACCCGGCGCGTGGCCTGGTGATCGACATCAACGCGACCGGCTATCGCGTCAACGAGGTCGGCAACATGCTCGGTGTGACCC
>CAYZDQ010000089.1:0-5270 GCA_964476955.1 uncultured Anaerolineaceae bacterium | reverse complement strand
GATCGCGAGCTCGACCGTGTCCTCGCAGCGGTCGGCGGGCCTGGCGTGTCAGAGTAGGTCCGTGACCCACCACGCACTTCCGCCAGACGACCACGTCCACTCGCAGTTCTCGTGGGACACGGGCGGTCGCACCTCGATGGAAGACACCTGCCGCAGGGCGGTCGAGCTGGGGCTGCCTTCGGTCGCCTTCACCGAGCACCTGGACCTCGCGCCCTGGTACGTGCCGCCGGACTCGTTGGAGATGTTCCCGCGCGTCGGCGCGGACTACATCGGCGAGGACTCCACGTTCCGCGCCCCGACCATCGACTTCGACGGCTACTTCGCGGAGATCGAACGCTGCCGGGCGACCTTCCCCTCCCTGCACATCCTCACCGGGATCGAGTTCGGGGAGCCGCACTGGTTCGCGGCCGAGCTGGCCGCTCTGCTCTCGGGCGGACGCTTCGAGCGCGTGCTGGGCTCACTCCACTCGATGGAGATCGAGGGCACGCCGCGAGTCGTGGACGAGTGGTTCCACACCGATCGTGTCGACGGCGAGGCGGAGGCGATCGCCATGCGCGCCTACCTCGCTGAGATCACGCGCATGGCTCAGACAGCCGGCCACTTCGAGGTCGTGGCGCACCTCGACTACCTTATCCGCCAGATCGTCACGGCCGGACGCGAGCACGAGCCGCGGCTGTATGAAGAGGAGTACCGGGCGGCACTGACGGCGCTGGCCCGCTCCGGCCGTGTGCTGGAGATCAACTCGCGGCTGCCCTTCGATCCGGTGCTCGTGCGCTGGTGGCACGAGGTCGGTGGTGCCGCCGTCTCCTTCGGCTCCGATGCGCACACGCCCGGTGCTGTCGGTCGGGGCTTCGCTGATGCCGCAGCCGTCGCGGAAGCTGCCGGCTTCAGGCCCCAGGCCGACCGACTGGACTTCTGGCGGCGCTGACTGGGATCGGGGCCCGAGGCGACGGCCCGACCGGGATCCGTATGGGCCCCCGCGCAAGCAGCCGCTCGAAGAGGGCCAGGTGCGCGGCCACCATGCGGTCGGCCGAGAAACGCTCCTCCGCGGCGCGCCGGCAGCTGCGGCGGTCGAGTTCGTCGACACGTTCCAGCGCACGCTCGAGCGCTTCCTGATCGTCGACCAGGAAGCCTGTTACCCCGTCCTCGACGATCTCGGGGGCCGCACCCATGGCGGTGGCCACCACCGGCGTACCACACGCCAGCGCCTCCACCATGACCAGGCCGAACGGTTCGGCCCAACGGATGGGGAAGACCAGGGCCCGGGCACCCTGGAGCAGGGCCAGGCGCTCGGGCGCCGTGGGCTCGCCCACGAACTCGATGTCGTCCCCGAGCAGCGGACGCACACGTTCCTCGTAGTAGGCGCGCTCCCAGGGCGTGCGCATCTTGGCTGCCACGACCAGCCGGGCACCGATGCGGCGCGCGGCCTGCACCGCGACCTCGACGCCCTTGCTCGGGTCCATGCGACCGAGGAAGAGCAGGTAGCCGCCGCCACCGCGCCCGACCGGAAACTCGCCCAGGTCGAGGCCATGCGGGATGACCCCGTCGACGGGTACGTCCGGCGCTAGCTGGCTCCGCGACAACGCGATGATGGACACCCGGCCGGCCAGTTCCCGGTAGAAGGCGTGATGCTCGCCGGTGATGGGGAAGTGCGCCGTCGTCACCACCGTCGGTCGGTCGGCCGCCCGTGCGTACATCGGCCCCACGAGGGTGTGGTCGTGGACGATGTCGAACCCGTCTGCCGCACGATAGGCCGCGATGACGTGGCGAATCTCTTCGAGCGAGTTGCCCATGCGCTCGCTGGCAGCACGGGGCAGCGTCCAGTCCATGGGCACCGGGCAGGTCGAGTCGCCCGTGGCGTACAGGAGCACCTGGTGTCCCGCGGCGTCGAAGCCACGGGCCAGCCGGTCAACGACCGCCTCGATACCACCATAGGCAGGAGGCGGAACGGGCAGCCACGGGGGAGCGATGAGCGCGATCCGCATCGGTCGTGTCCCGGCACCGCGACGCTGGCGGGCCTTCAGCCCCAATAGTACGACCGGGGCGCCAGTCGACGTCAAGGGCTAGCGGGCTCGGACTATCATCGAGCGCGATGACGAGCGCCTGGACGATGACCGGCGAAGCGGCCGCACCGGAGGCCGGAGGTGGCCCGGTCACGCTTGTGGAGAGCACGACCTTCTGCCTGTCCGGCCGTTCCGGCGACATCCGTCCGGAGTTCCCCGAGGGCCTCTTCTTCCTGGACACGCGGCTGTTGTCCGACTGGCAGCTACAGATCGATGGTGTGCACCCGGAGCCGCTGGCGGTCACCGTGGACGGACCCCAGACAGCCACGTTCGTCTCGTGGGTCCGGCCGCCAGAGCACCGACGCTCGGAGTCACTCCTGCTGGTGCGCCGTCGCTGGGTCGGTCGCGGACTCCGTGAGGACCTCTCGATCCGCAATCACTGTGCGGTGCCGATGACGGTCCATGTCGCGCTCCTGTGCGATGTGGACTTCGCCGACCTCTTCGATGTGAAGCAGGGCCGCGGTGACCATCCTGACAGCCACACGGTCGAGCCGCACGGGGCCACGCTCGAGTTCCGTCAGCGGCGGCGGCGCCACGGACGGACGGTCACAGTCGCGTTCTCAGAGGCGCCCGAATGGCAGTCGGGTTCCGCGGTCTGGGAGCTGCACATCGAGCCCGGGCGAACATGGGAGTGCTGCGCGCAGCTGCGAGTGGCCGTCGACGATGAGTCGATCACGCCTCGCTACACCTGTGCCGAGCCACCGACCCGATCGCTGCCGGCGCGTCGGCATGCCTCCTGGCAGCGGTCCGCCCCTCGACTACGGACCGACGACCCGTCGCTGCTCCAGGCCGTCAGCCGTTCCATCGACGACCTCGGATCTCTGCGCATCTTCGATCCCGACCACCCCGAGCGACCCGTGGTCGCCGCGGGCGCACCCTGGTTCATGACGCTCTTCGAGCACGCCCAGCGCGATGGCCTTGCTGGTGGATCCGGACATCGCGCTGGGCGTGCTCGAAGCCCTCGCTCGGCTGCAGGGCCGGAAGGTCGACCCCGAGACAGAGGAGGAGCCCGGCAGGATCCTGCACGAGGTGCGCTTCAGTGACGCTGCCTCCGGATCGCTCGGTGACGGCCACATCTACTACGGCACCATCGACGCCACACCGTTGTTCGTGATGCTGCTCTCCGAGCTCGCTCGCTGGGGACACGAACCCGCCTTCGTCGATCGGCTCCTGCCCCACGCCGACCGAGCGCTGCAGTGGGTCGACGAGTACGGGGATCGCGACGGCGACGGCTTCGTGGAGTACCAGCAGGCGACGCCGACCGGGCTGCGGAACCAGGGCTGGAAGGACGGGGCCGATGCGGTTCCCGCAGCCGACGGGTCCCTGCCCCGTACGCCGATCGCTCTGGCAGAGGTGCAGGCCTACGTCTACGGCGCCTACGTCGCGAGGGCCCACCTCGCGCGCGAGGCCGGCGACGCCGACATCCAGCACCACTATGCGGCAAAAGCGAGCGCACTCCGCGAGGCCTTCGAGCAGGCCTTCTGGCTGCCCGAGCGTGGCTACTACGCCATCGGCCTCGATGCCGACAAGCGCCCGATCGACGCACTGGCCTCGAACATGGGCCATTGCCTGTGGGCCGGCATCGTCAGCCGGGAGCGGGCGCCACTCGTGGCGCGACACCTGCTATCAGACGAGCTGTTCTCCGGCTGGGGCGTGCGTACGCTGGCGACCTCGATGGCCTCCTATAACCCGGTGAGCTACCACTGCGGTTCGGTCTGGCCGCACGACAACGCACTCATCGCGTCCGGCCTTCTGCGCTATGGCCTCGTCGACGAAGCCCACCGCATCATCCGCGCGATGCTGCAAGCCGCGGATGCCATGGGAGGCCGCCTTCCGGAGCTGTTCTCCGGCGTGGCCCGCGACGACGTGAGCGTGCCGGTCTCTTATCCCACCTCCTGCTCGCCGCAGGCCTGGGCAGCAGCCTCACCCCTGCTGTTCTTGCGCCTGCTGCTGCGCTTCGATCCTCAGGTCCGTCGTAGCCGCCTATGGTGCTCGCCCCGGCTGCCGGAGGGCATGGGGCGGCTTAGCGTGGAAGACATCCCACTCGCTGGCCGGCGCGTGTCGGTGCACGTCGACGAGAACCGCTGGCACATCGACGGCCTCGGTGGCGAACTCGAGGTCATCGACCGCCCACGTGAGCCGCTGACGGCCGAAGCCCCCTGAGGACGTCAAGCGGCCGGCATGGGCTGGAGCACTCGAGGCCAGCATGGCGCGCACCACATCTCCCGACGGGGCGGTGGGGCGCAGAGGCCCGCCAACCGGGCTCAGGCGGTGGCCGTCCCCGCGTCGCCGCCCGACGCACCTCGGATCCGCCCCCAAGCCGCATAGCCCGGGCCGACCGAGAGCCACAGCAGCGCCAGCATCACCAGCGCAGAGCTGATGCACCACATGCAGGTGGCACCGATGACGAACGGCTCGAGGAACGTGAGGTAGGCGGAGAACGCCGCCCCGACGATGGTGCCTAGCGCGAGGAGCACGAGCGCCCAATCGGCCACGGTCGGCCTGGCCACGCGCGAGATGATCCAGAGGATCCCGATGAGGCCGTAGCCGATGAGGCCGAGCACGCCGATGTGGATCCCGAACAGGCGCGAGTACACGCTCTCCTGCACCGCGTTGCAGTCGCCCACCGGGCCACAGACGGCCTCCCCACCACCTGTCTCGACGGTGGCCAGGTAGGCCGCCACGGCCATACCCACGATCGCCAGCACGATGACCAGCCAGCTCAGGGAGGTCGGGAGCACGCCGCGCATCGCCAGCACCGGCGCCGCGATGATGCTGATCCCGAGCAGCAGCAGCACGACGATGGCGATGCCGTTTCCGATCGGATCCCTGGCCACCTTGTCCAGCGGGCTCTCGTCGGTATCGACCGCGATCGGGATGACGGCGAACGGGTCGTACGCCGGCGCAGGCGAGGCATCGGCGGGAGCGGCGCTCGAGGTCGCAGCGGGCGCGGGCGTGATCGCAGGGTCGTCCTGGGCGGCGACCGGTGTGGCCAGCAGGGCCAGCAGCGCAGCCACGATGAGCAGGAGGTTGGCGCGGGCTGTCACGAGCGTGCGATCAGGCAGCCGGGGCTTCTTCCGCCTCGGGCTCGGGGATCATCGCGAGCGAGGGCACCGCACCCATCTCGATGAACGGCGCGAGAGCCTCGGCCAGGCCGGGCACGTCTGGCCAGCTGACGCCTTCTCCGGCCAGGCCTTCAACCACGAT
>CAYZDQ010000088.1:0-7312 GCA_964476955.1 uncultured Anaerolineaceae bacterium | reverse complement strand
CCGGGGAGCGGACGTTGGCTGCGCCAAGCAAGCACCGCCAGCATGGCCAGCGTGCCCGCCAGGAGGATGCCGCGCTGACGCGGATCGTCGATGACCTCGTGGATGAACTCGGGCAGCTTGATGCGGCTCACGCGCGCATGTGACCTAGCGCATACCCGCCGGCGCGCTTCGAGCGCACGCGCGAGCCGTCTGGGCCAGACCGCCGGCTCCGGTCGCATCGCCGGGATCAGCAGCGCGGCACCGGTGAAGAACAGCACGGCTCCGATGAAGGTGAAGATGTTGACCAGCGGCAGGCTGTGGACGGCATGTGTTTAGAACGTCTGGTCTATCCTCGCCCACTGCACTAGACTGGTCGTGTGCCCCAGGATCGACTCACCATTCGCGGCGCTCGCGAACACAACCTCAAGGACATCGACCTCGAGCTGCCGCGTGACCGCCTGATCGTCATCACCGGTCTTTCCGGTAGCGGCAAGTCGAGCCTTGCCTTCGACACCATCTATGCGGAAGGGCAGCGCCGCTACGTCGAGTCACTGTCCGCCTATGCGCGCCAGTTCCTGGGCCAGATGGAGAAGCCGGATGTCGACCAGATCGACGGGCTCTCCCCGGCCATCTCCATCGACCAGAAGGGAGCCTCCCGCAACCCCCGCTCCACGGTCGGCACGGTCACCGAGATCTACGACCACCTGCGTCTGCTCTTCGCCCGAGTCGGTCACCCGCACTGCCCCCAGTGCGGGCGGGAGATCGCGCGCATGACCGTGCAGCAGATCGCGGATCGCATCCGCAGGCTGCCCGACGGCTCGCGCATCCTCGTGCTGGGGCCGCTCATCAAGGACCGCAAGACGGAGGGCGAGCGGGTCTTCGCGGCCGCCCGCCGGCAGGGTTTCGTGCGCGTGCGCGTGGACGGCGAGCTGATGGACCTCGACGAGGCGCCCAGCCTGGACAAGTACAAGCGGCACTCGATCGAGGTGGTGGTGGACCGGCTCATCGTGCGCCACACTGATGCCGAGGGGAACGCCTTCGGCCCGGACCACCCGGACCACCCGGACCCCGATGCTGCCCGCCTGGCCGACTCGGTCGAGACCGCGTTGCGGCTGGGGGAGGGGGTCATGCTCGTGGCGGCTGCCGACGAGGGCGCCTTCGACGAGCAGCGCTACAGCGAGAAGTACAGCTGCGCCTACGATGGCACGACCATCGATGAGCTGGAGCCGCGCTCCTTCTCGTTCAACTCGCCGCACGGCGCCTGCCCCGACTGCACGGGACTCGGCATCCGGCTCGAGTTCGCGGTGGACCGCATCATCCCGGACCGGTCCAAGTCGATCCCGGATGGCGCCATGGTCCCATGGCGCACGGTGCCGACCGAGCTCTCATGGCGCCTCAAGACCACCAAGGCCATCATGGACGCCCACGGCTGGGACTACCACGCGGCGGTCGAGGACCTGCCGGCGGAAGCGCTCGAGTATCTCCTCCACGCGAGCAAGAGCGAGAAGGTCGAGGTCCGCTACAAGCACGACCGCGGCGAGAACTCGTACGTGGCCACCTTCGAGGGCGTCGTCACCAACCTCGAGCGACGCTACCGCGAGACGGAGTCGGACTACATCCGGACCGAGCTCGAGAAGTACATGGTCGAACGGCACTGCCCCACTTGCGCTGGGAAGCGTCTCAAGCCGGATGCGCTGGGCGTGACCATCGAGCAGGTCAACATCAGCGACGTGGCGGCCATGTCCGTGAGCGATGCGCTGGCCTGGGTCGCAGCCCTGCCGGACGCACTCAGCGAGCGCGAGATGGCCATCGCCCGCATGGTCAACAAGGAGATCGGTGGCCGTCTCGGCTTCCTCGCCGATGTGGGGCTCGACTACCTCACCATCGACCGCACCAGCTCCACGCTCAGCGGCGGCGAGGCCCAGCGCATCCGGCTCGCGACGCAGATCGGCTCGAGTCTCGTGGGCGTGCTCTACATCCTCGACGAGCCCACCATCGGCCTGCATCAGAAGGACAACGCCAAGCTCATCGCTACGCTCGTGCGTCTGCGCGACTTGGGCAACACGCTCATCGTGGTCGAGCACGACGAGGAGACCATCCGCGTGGCCGACTGGGTCGTCGATATCGGCCCCGCTGCCGGTGAGCACGGCGGCGAGGTCATCGCCAGCGGACCGATCAGGGACGTGCTCAAGGCGAAGCGGTCGCTGACCGGCGCGTACCTGCGGGGCGAGCAGATGGTGGCCGTGCCCGAGCAACGTCGCGAGGGCAACGGCAAGGCGCTGGTCGTGCGCGGCGCGCGGGAGCACAACCTCAAGGATCTCGACGTGCGCTTCCCGCTGGGTGCATTCACCGTCGTCACCGGCGTGTCCGGCTCGGGCAAGTCGACGCTGGTCACGGACGTCCTCTTCGCCGCCCTGGCGCGGACCGTCAGCGGTGCGCGCGTGGAGCCGGGCGCGCATGACGCGCTCGAGGGCACCGAGGCGGTGGACAAGATCGTGGAGATCGACCAAAGCCCGATCGGGCGCACGCCGCGCAGCAATCCGGCCACCTACACCGGCCTCTTCGGACCCATCCGCGAGCTGTTCGCGGGGGTGCCGGAGGCGCGTGTCCGTGGCTACGGGCCGGGTCGCTTCAGCTTCAACGTCAAGGGCGGCCGCTGCGAGAACTGCAAGGGGGACGGCATCCTCAAGATCGAGATGCACTTCCTGCCCGACGTCTACGTGCCCTGTGAGGTCTGCGGCGGGAAGCGCTACAACCGCGAAGCCCTGGAGATCCACTACCGCGGCCACTCCATCGCTGACGTGCTGCAGATGACCGCGGGAGAGGCGCTGGAGGTCTTCAGCGCCGTGCCCAAGGTGCGCAACAAGCTCAAGACGTTGGTGGACGTGGGCCTCGGCTACATCCGCCTGGGCCAACCGGCCACGACGCTGTCGGGCGGCGAGGCCCAGCGCGTGAAGCTGGCCACCGAGCTCTCCAAGCGGGCCACCGGCCGCACCGTCTACATCCTCGACGAGCCCACCACCGGCCTGCACTTCGCGGACGTGGAGAAGCTGTTGCAGGTGCTCCACCGGCTGGTCGACACGGGCAATACCGTCATCGTCATCGAGCACAACCTCGACGTCATCAAGACGGCCGACTGGATCATCGACCTCGGTCCCGAAGGCGGTGCCCGTGGTGGGCGCATCGTGGCGGAGGGCACGCCGGAGCACGTGGCCGCGGTGGCGGAGTCGGCCACCGGCGAATACCTCGCGCACGTGCTCAAGGGCGAGCCGGTGATCCCGCTCTCTGACGTGGAGCTGAGCGGCTCCGGCGGCACGCGCGGCCGCCGAGGCAAGGGAGGCACGCCGGCCAAGTCACCCAAGCGCACGCGCAAGCGAGCCACGCCTGCTGCATGATGGTGTGCACGGGGCCGATGAAGGAGCACCGACAGTGATTACGAGGAGCAGGTCATGAGCATGCGCATGATCAGGATGTCGCGCATCGTCGACGCGCCACCCGACCGTGTCTATCGCGCCTGGTCGGACCCTGAGACCGCGCGACAATGGCTGGCCTCGGAGGTGCAAGGCTCGTTGCTCCCGGGCGTGAGCTCATCGTTCGTGTTCCCGCGGCACCGCATCGAGGTGGACATCCTGGAGGCGGAGCCGAACTCCCGTTTCCGCTTCCGCTGGACACACCCGGTCGAGAACGACATCAAGACCGAGGTCACGGTCGCGATCCGGCCCACCGGCTACGGTTCGACCGTGACCCTGACCGACGGTCCGTACGAGGTCGGGGACGAGGATGTCCTCGACGAGTACGCACGGGCGATCGAGATCTGGGCGGCGGCGTTGACGCAGCTGCGGGCCTCGGTCGACTACTCCGTAGACCTGCGCAAGGAGCGCTAGAGCGACCCCGTCCTCAGGCGGCTTCGCCGAGGATGTCCAGCAGCTTCTCGGGACCGTGGAATCCGAACTCCTGGACCACGATCTCACCGTTCGCGTCGAGCACGATCAGGGGCGTGGATGGCGCGGACAGGACCTGTGGCCCGAAGATGTCGCTGAGCGCGCGGGACAGTTCCACGGGTGACTGGCTGAAGGTCCACTCGTAGCCCCGCCGTTCGGCGTACTTGGACAGGGCCTGGGGGTTCTCGGCGGGGTCGATGCCGAGGCTGATGTAGGTCACGCCCGAGGATTCGATCTCGTCGTAGGCGGTCTTTACGTTGTCCTGCTGTCGCTTGCAGTTGCTGCACCAGATGGCCATGGGCTCGATGGCCACGACGTTGCCTGCGAGGCTGGCGAGGGTGTAGGTCTCGCCCGAGTCGGCGTCGGTCAGCTCGATGTCGAGCCAGGTCGGCTCCTCGGGCTCGAGCTCCGACTCCAGCTCCGCAGTGGTGCTCGGAGGCGCCTCGGCCACGGCCGGCGAGACGGCCTCGACCGCGGTGGTCGGCGGATCGCTGGCGATGTCAGAGGCGGTGGTGCTGCAGGCGGCGATGACGAAGGGGGCCGCCGTGGCGAAGGCCATCACGCGGCGTGACGGCGAGAGGATGCGGATCACGTGCTGTCTCCTTGACTCAGGCTCGCGCCCAGCCTAGGCATCGCTTCGTGACGGTCCTGTGTCGTGGGCCACGCGGCTGTCGCGGGATGTGACGTTCCTGTGACGTCAGCTCGCGGCCCAGCCCACTAGCTGCTGCCACATCGGCGCATAGCCCGGCCACTCCACGAACGGCGGCGGGCACCAGTGCGGGCCGCAGTCGGAGGTGAAAGCCACACCGCGGCCACGGCCATGGGGACCGGCCACGATGAGCGGATCGTCGCCCACGGCCACCACGACGTCGGCACCCTCGCGTGGCCGCACCCGGTTGTAGCCCAGCAGCGCCGGCCACTTGGCGGGTAGGCCGGCCACGATGGGGTGGTCCAGCTGACGTACGAGCGGCGGGCTGCCGGACGGGGACTCGACGCGATCGTCGATCGTCAGCATCGTCACCGGCAGTGATTCCTCCACGGGTGTGCCCGCCCAGCGCGCCTTGGCCTCGATGCCCTGGAAGGTGAGATAGCCGCCCACCATCACCAAGCCTCCGCCGGCCGCGACATAGTCGCGGATCGCCGCCAGTCGGTCGGGACGGGGCACCGAGTGTCCGAAGGTCTCGGGGTGCAGCAGCAAGGTGTTGCTGTCGATGTCGCTGAGGATGACGACGGCGTAGCGAGCCAGCTCCTCGGCGGTGCTCGGGAACTCGGTGGCAGCTACGTGATTGGGGAGGTACGTGACCTCGTAGCCACCGGCCTCGAGGGCGGCTCGGAGCGGACCTACGCCCTCCTCGTAGGCAGTGGTGGTGAAGGAGTCGAAGCCCTTCTGGTGGATGCTGTGGGTGACCCACGATTCACCGGCGATGAGGACCTGCTGCGTGCTCATGGCTCGATGGTAGACCGGTGGCGTGAAGGTCGCGGCTCAGGCCAGCTCGTCAGGGTCGAACGCCTCGCGCACGAAGGTCGAGGGTGCGCCCGGGTCATAGACGATCGTCAGCGTCACTCGCGCACGCGTCCAGGCCACGTAGGCAAGGCGACGCTCCTCCTCCAGCACGCGGGTCGGATCGTCGGCGTCACGCAGGGCACGACCGGACGGGAAACCGCCCTCGTCATGGCCGATGCAGGCGACGTGATCCCACTCCAGTCCCTTGGTGCCGTGGGCCGTGGCCAGCGTCAGCAGGGCGTCGTCGCGGCGTAGCCGGTCCCGAGCCTCGATGCGGCGATCGATCGCGTCGAGCAGCCTATCGAGACGGTCGAACCCGGCCGCCCAGGCGAGCAGCGTGGACACGAGTTCCACCGGGACGCCGCCGGCCCGGGTCGCCCGCTGCACGGCTACCAGCGGCGGCTCGCGTGGGTCCGCCGTACGGAGCACGTTCCGCAGTGCCTCTTCGCCCAGGAGCAAGCCGTCCTCTTCGACGCGGTAGGGCAGGTCCTGCTCCAGCGCGACCGCGGCGAATGGTGTGAGCTCACGGTTCGTGCGAGCCAGCACGGCGTGTCGTTCCCCAGCCGGCTCGGTCGCCCAGGTCCGTAGCAGCAAGCGTGCACGCGCGACCTCGTCTCCGCTGTCGGGCAGCAGCCGGACTTCCCCTGCGGTGCGGGGTGAGGCCTTGATGGCCTTGTCGAAACGCTCGCGGTTGTGCTCCACCAGGCGAGCGGCGCGGCGGACGATCTCCGGCGCGCAGCGGTGATTCGTCTGCAGGTCCACCCGCCGCAGACCCGGTAGCCGAGCCGCGAGTCCGAGCACGCGGCGGACGTCGGCGAGGCGCCAGGCGTAGATCGTCTGGTCGTCGTCGCCCACCAGGAAGATGTCACGTGGCTCTCCGGCCAGCAGCAGGGCCAGGTCGAGCTGGGCCCTGTCGAGATCCTGGGCCTCGTCCACGAACAGCACGGCCGTACGTTCACGCCAGTGGGCCAGGAGTGCCGGATCCCCTGAGAGCGCCGGACCGGCCATGGCTACGAGGTCATCGAGATCGATGTGACCGGTCGCGTGCAGCCGGCCCTGATAGGCAGCGAAAGCCGCATGTGTCTCGGCCTCCTCCGGTCCGGGGCCACGCTCCGAGTCCAGCTTCAGGCGGGTGAAGGCATCGTCCAGATGGCGCAGTTGCGCAGCGGGCAGGGGACCACCGGCGATCGACTCGAGGATCGCCTCTCGCTCTGCGATGCGGCTGACGTCGATGCCCGCATCGGCGAGGATCTCTCGACCGAGCGCATGGAACGTGCGCACGCGCGCCGTCCCCGGCGCATGCCCGAGTTCGCCCAGGGCTGCGTCCGTGCGTTCCTGCAGCTCCTCCGCTGCGGCGCGGTTGAACGTGAGCGCACAGATGGTGCCTGGGTCAGCACCCAGTGCCACGCGCCAGGCCAGCCGTGCCACGACCGTCGTGGTCTTGCCCGAGCCGGCCGGCGCCACGCACAGCACCGGACCCGGCGGGGCGGTCGCGGCCGCACGCTGGTCGTCGGCCAGGCGCGAGAGCCGCTGCTCGACCGGATCGGGGAATGCTGGAGGCACGCGTTAAGGCTCGCCGGTGCCCCTTTCCTGCCGGTTCGCCCCCGCCTTGCCCGGTCATGGTTGTCACTTGGTACGGAGATAGCCAGGTACTAACATCATGTTCATCGGGGGCGCCGGGCGTTCTCATACGCTCGGGCCATGTTCCCAGCAGAGGAGGCAAGGATCCATGCGAACTCGGATCGGTGCCGCAGCCGGCGCCTTGGCCCTGGCCGCGACGATCCCCCTGTCCGCCGGAGTGGCGGCACAGGAAGACGGCGTCACTCTGACGCTATTGCATAACAACGACGGCGAGTCGTCCCTCGCGACCCTCGGCTACGGCGTAGCC
>CAYZDQ010000087.1:0-7397 GCA_964476955.1 uncultured Anaerolineaceae bacterium | reverse complement strand
GTCCGAGCGTGACGCTGCTCGAGCGACCCGCGGTCGAGGACACCGAGTCGGTCGAGGACGCGGTCGTGGTAGCTGCCGACGATGCCGATTTCGGCGCCTTCGTAGCCGAGTACACTGTCCGGCTCGATCGTGGCGAAAGCCCGGCTGAGGCCTTCTCTGCCGCGCTCGGCGAGAGCGCCTGGGAACCATCTCTTGACTGAGCCGGGGGGCGTGGAGCCGATGCTCGTCTGGAGCGAGTCGCTCAACGATTACGACTTCGGCCCCGGGCACCCCCTGACGCCCAAGCGCTTCGGGCCCGGCGTGGACCTGATGCGGGCCATGGGCATGGAACGCGTGATGGAGCCGGAGGTGGCCACCGACGAGGCCATCGCCCGGCTGCACGAGCCGCACTACATCGATCAGGTCAGGTCCTTCTCGGAACACCCGTGGCAGCCGGCGGCGATGGGTGTGGGCACCAATGACGTACCTGCCTTCCACGACATGCACGAGGTGTCCGCCCGCATCGTGGGCGGCTCCATCGGCGGCGTGCAGCGGATCCTTGACGGCGAGACCGACCATGCCTTCTCGCCCGCTGGCGGGCTTCACCACGCCATGCGCACGCGCGCTGCCGGCTTCTGCGTCTACAACGACGTGGCTCTGGCCGTGGCCACCGCTCGCGACGCCGGTCATCGGGTGATGTACATCGACCTCGATGTGCACCACGGCGACGGTGTGCAGTCCCTGTTCTGGGATGACCCCCTGGTGCTGACCTACTCGGTCCATGAGTCAGGCCGTTCGCTCTTCCCGGGCACTGGCACGGCAGAGGAGAGCGGCGGCCCCAAGGCGCAGGGCCTCGCCTGCAACTTCCCCCTCGATGAGGGCATTGGCGACGAGACGTGGTGGGCGGTGGTGAACCTCTCGATCTCGGTGCTCGCGGACATGTTCAAGCCCACGTTCATCGTCTCGCAGCACGGCTGTGACTCGCACGCACTCGATCCGCTGGCGCATCTGCGGCTGACCACCGCCGCCTACCAGCAGGCGGCGCAGCTGGTGGACCGCATCGCGCATGATCACGCCGAGGGTCGCTGGTTCGCCACTGGTGGCGGTGGCTACGACGCCTTCAGGGTCGTGCCACGCTCGTGGGCGCTGGTATGGCTGGCCCAGAACCACCGGCAGCCCCCACCCTCGACGCCCGAGGATTGGCGTCAACGCTGGGAGGATGCGGCGGAGGCCTACGGCCAGGCGCCACTGCCGGTCGACCTGGTGGATGCGCCGCGCACGGTGGCACCGGATCCGGACGTCATCGTCTCGCGCAACCTCAAGCGCGCCCGTGCCTCGCTGGTGCACTCGCTCGAGTTGCAGGCTGGCTGCTAGCCGAGGCTCGCAACGGCCGCTTCGGCCATGGTGTCGGGCGCGTCCGCGGTGGGAATCCGGATGAGGCGCGCCGTGTCGAAGGTGCCATCGCTCGACAACCCCAGGAGCGTCAGTTCCTGCACGGCGCCGGCGGGCATGCGCGGGTTGCCTACGGCGTTGGTGTCGATGCCCAGCGAGCGACCTTCGTGGTGGGACGTGGGGCCGTCCCATTGGGGCGTATGGCCGAACACCACGCGCTCGATGCCGGCTTCGCGATAGCGGTCGAAGTCGCCCGTCTCCCAGGGTGTGTCGAAGAAGCCCGAGCGGACCCACAGGTGCTCGTCGGTGCTGACGCCCAGGTCGTCGGGCCCGTGTCCTGGCGCGAGTCCGCCGTGGACGAAGAGGATGTCTCGCCAGCGGACCGCGTGGGGGAGGGATCCGAGCCAGTCGAAGAGATCCGGCGCACAGCCCTGGAGTCGGTCGATGACGTCAGCGGCCACGAGCGGCTCGGCCGGATCACAGTCGAAGGCAGCGACGGTGGCTCGACCGCCGTACTCGAGCCATGTCTCGAGCCACTCGGGGGCACCATCGACGGCCATCAGGGGCATGACCTCGTGGTTGCCACGGGCCAGGAGGGCCGCGCTGCCGGCCGCTGCGGCCTCACGCTGCAGCTTCTGTAGCAGGGCCACCATGCCGGCGATATCGCCACCGCGGTCGATGTAGTCGCCGCAACCGATCAGCGCCGTTCGTGGCGGGGCGACCCAGCGGTCATCGCGGTCGATGAGGCCCGCCTCGTACAGCGCCTGGCGCAGGGCCGAGGTCACGCCGTGGGAATCGCTGAAGGCCCACACGGTCCAGTCCTGGGGCACGTGGGGGAGGCGGGCATCGAACACGTTTCCAGTATCCTCGTTCCTGCCGGGAGCGTGCCGATCGAGCCGCGACGGTGGGGCCGCGCCAGCGGGTGGTGTGGCGTCCGGGGGAAGGGGAACGATGGCTGACGAACAAGGCCTCAGCGCGCTCCGCGCCGAGGCGGTGGCACGGGCGGACGCCTACTACCTCGACGGAGCACACCCATACGGTTGTGCCGAGACCGCGTTCATGACGCTCAAGGGTGCCTACGGTCTTGCTGCTCCCACCGACCCGGCAGCGGCCATCGCCCTCAACGGCGGCATCGCCTACAGCGGCGGCGCGTGTGGAGCCATCACCGGGGCCGCTCTGGCCGTGGGCTTGCTGGCGGAAGAGCGGATCGAGGACCATGCGCGGGCCAAGCTGATCGCACGCGAGCTGATGCACGCGACCATGGAGGCCTTCCGCGCCGAGCACGGGGCGGTGGACTGTCGGGATCTCATCGGCTTCGACCTTCGCGAACCGGGCGGGCACCAGGCCTTCCTCGACAGCGGAACCTGGCGCGAGGCCTGTGCCGCTCAGATCAGGACGGTCGTGGCACACCTCGCAGAGCTGGCCGACGAAGAGGCCTGGGCGCGGGCAGTAGGGGAGATCGAGGCCCGACCCGGGAGTTGAACAAGAAGAAGAGCCCTCCCGCCTCAGGGCGGAAGGGCTCTTCGATCACGCGGTCAGACCGCGATGCTTGTCGTTACCAGGTGCACTCGTTGGGCGGGCCGGCAGGATCACACTCGGCCTCGGTCTTGATGGCATCGAGGATCTCGAGGCCCTTCTGGGCGTCGAGGAGAATGGGATCGCCGAACGTTCCGTCGGCGTTGAACGGTGTGTACGACGGAGTGACGGCGTTGACGCCACCACCGGTGTACGAACCGGGCCCGGTCACGCCTTCATAGTCGATGTCCTGGCCGTCGCGGATCAGCGCCAGGCAATCGAGGTACGTGTAGCACATCTCGCCGGGAGCATCGCCGACCTCGAACATGGCCGGAACCCACTCGCTGGCGTTGTACGAGCCCGCGGCCTCGACGGCCAGAGCCGTCTGGACCATCAGGTCGTACGTGGAGAAGGCATAGGGGTTGCCCGCGTCGTAGGGCGCCTCAGGCTGGGCGTCCCACAGCGGCTGGTAGAACTCCCACGCGGCGGTCGTCGTGTTCGGCGAGAACGCCGCATAGCCGATGCCCTTCTGCGTGGCGATGGGGTCAGCGCCCAGCGAGCCGATGAACTCAGCCTCGCTCCAGCCAGTCTCGCCGACCCAGTCGAGCGAGAGTCCGGCCTCAGCCGCTGCCTTGATCAGGGTCGCCGACTCGACCGAGCCTGCCTGCACGAGGACGGCATCGGGATCGAGGTCTGCGATCTTCTGTGCTTCAGCTCGATACGACGGCTGCAGTGCCGGCGCGTCGATGCGATCGAGCACGTTCAGGCCGAGCATCTCGGCGGCCTTCTCGTTGGCATCAGCGGCCAGCTGGAAGCCCTCGACCTGGGTCGCGAAGATGACTACGTCCTCAGCACCGATCGATTGGGCGTAGAGGGTGCCGTACGTGCCGAGCGCCTCGTCGAGGCCCTGGGCGCGGAACAGCGGCTCGCCGGCCTTGCCACCGAGGTTGCCGGGGATGGCCCCGCCGTGAACGGTCGGACCGATGGGCCCGTCGTTCTCAGCCCAGGTCTCCATCATGTAGTCGCGATAGGTGCGGTACTGGTGGGCGATGCTCACCACGATCTCAGCGTCGTGCTTCTCGACGCAGGTCTTGGCGGCCTGGCCCTCCATGCTGTCTCCGATGTCCTCGGAGATCAGGACCCAGGGGTTGCCGAGCGGCGGGTCGACGTTGATGACTTCCTCGATGGGGAAGCGCACATCGTTGGTGAGCGCAGGCCCGTACGAGGCGAACTCGCCGGTGTAGTAGGCCAGCTCGCAGACTTCGATCGTCTCGCCGTCCTGGGCGGCGACGCTGCCGCCGGCCATGGTCGCCAGGAGGGCAGGCACGGCTGCCATCACCGTGAGCCGCCTCATTTGGGTGTTCCTCATGAACGTTCTCCTCCTACTGTCGCCTGGACCGAAGTGAGTGGGGTCGTCAGATCCGGTATCCCTCCTTTAGCTGCTGGGTTGTCACTTCAGAGGCGTCCACGGCAGGGTGGGCCTCTCCGAGGTTGAGCACCATCACGCGATCGGCCACCTGCAAGGCCTTGGTGGCGTTCTGCTCCGCGAGAACGATCGCGACTCCGCGGAGGATGTGCATCTCCCTGACCTTGCTCATGAAGAGATCGACGTAGAGCGGCGAGAGGCCCGCGGTGGGCTCGTCGAGGAGCAGTACCTTGGGGTCCTGCATGAGGGCACGGCCGCAGGCGACCATGCGCGACTCTCCGCCGCTGAGCGTTCCTGCCATCTGCTTGCCCATGTCCTTGAGGGCCGGGAAGAGCTCGAACACCTCCTCGACCCGCTCCTCGTGGGAGCGCACGCCGATCATGCCGCCGACCTTGAGGTTCTCGAGCACGGTGAGGTTGGGAAAGACGCCCTGCTCCTGGGGCACGTAGGCGATCCCACGCGCCGCGGTCTCGAACGGACGCAGATGCGAGACGTCCTCTTCCACGAAACGGATCGTCCCGCCCATCAGCGGGATCAGACGAGCCAGCGTGGCCAACAGGGTCGTCTTGCCAGCACCGTTCGCGCCGAGGACGGCGAAGACCTCGCTGCCGACCTGGAAGTCCAGGCCCTTGAGCACCGTGACGCCTTCGTAGCCGCTCCGCAGGCCCGAGACCTCGATGATCCCAGGGGTGGGTGTCTCAGACATGTCCCTCTCCCAGGTACTTCTCGACGACGGTCTTGTGCTCACGGATGGTCTGCGGATCACCACTCAGGGCCAGTTTGCCCTCAGCCATGAAATGGACCCAGTCGCACAGACCCCAGATGACGTGGAGGTCATGCTCGACGATGACCACCGAGGTGCCCTTCGCAGCCAGCTCGCGGATGGCCGCCATGACCTTTTCGGTAAGGTCATCAGGCAGGCCGGCCGTGGGCTCGTCGAGCAACAGGAACGATGGTCGCAGGAGCAGGCAGCGCACGATGTCGAGCAGCTTCTTCTCGCCTGCCGACAGGGCGAAGCCACTGGGGTCATCGAACCCGAAGTAGTCGAGCCAGTAGCGGATCTCCTCCTCGTGCCGGCGGAAGACGATGCCCTCGGAGAACACGCTGTAGGGGCGCTCGTAGCGCGGCTCGGCCACGGGCAGCAGCACGGAGTCCCAGATGGTCAGCTTGTCGAAGTCCATGATGACCTGGTTGCTCTTCACCACGCCGTGTCGAGCCATGTAGTCCGGATGCTCCGACGAGAGGACCAGCTCGGCGCCCTCGGTTGGACGCAACGTGACCGTTCCTCGATCGAGCGGGAGCGAGTGCATGACCATGCGCATGAGCGTCGTCTTGCCGGCACCGTTGGGACCGAGCAGGCCCTCGATCGGGTGTTCGCCCATGACCAGGTCATCGACGTCCACCACGACGCGACCTGAGAACGACTTGACCGCGCCTTCGACGCGGATCCGCGGGCGCTTGATCTCAGGAGTCACTTCGGGAGTGGCGGCGACATCACTTGCCATGGATCTTCCCCATCAGTTTGTCTCGCCGCATGTCACCCAGGAGCCCGAGTGGCCGGAACATGAGGACGATGATCAGAGTGGCCCCGAAGATGACCTCCCGCAACACGGGAATGGCCTGCGTGTACCACTCTCGGGGGAGCGGCAGGTAGATCTGAACCACGATGTCGAAGAGGCCCACCGTGAGCAGGACGCCCACGACCGCACCCCAGACGCGGACGGTGCCACCCAGCACGAGTCCGACCATGGCCGCGAGCGTGACCCCGACCCCGACGTTGCCGACGTCGAGGTAGCGCACCATGGCGCCGGACATCGCGCCCAGCAGGCCCATCGCGCCGGAGGTCACCGCGAACATCCAGAGCTTGGTCCGGAAGGTCGACTTGCCCAGGCTGCGGGCCAGCGCTTCGTTGCTGCCGGTGGCGATGAGCAGGCGCCCATAGGGCGATCTATGCACCTTCCACGCGTAGAGGAAGATCAGCACCACCACCGCGGTCAGGACCAACAGCCAGCCGAACTCGTCCTCCTTCACCTTGCCGATGTCGAAGGGGATGCGTAGCCCACCGAGGCCGCGCGCTCCGCCGGTGAGGTCGTCCTCGGTGGTGGCCAGGATCTGCACCGCGGCGGCGAAGCCGAGCGTGGCCACCAGCACGCCGTCGGTGTTGAGATCGGCGATGAGCCAACCCACGATCAGGCCGGCCACGCCCGCGGCAAGAGCAGCGAGCGCCGCGCAGACGAGGAACTGCCAGGGATCGCCGAAGGCCCAGTCGACCCGGACGTAGAGCACGCCAAAGACGTACATGCCCAGGCCCCAGAAGCCGACGACACCGAAGTTGGCGATGCGGGTCAGGCCCAGCTGCAGGTGCAGCAGCAGGGCCAGGCCGATGATCATCACGACATCGAAGAGGCCGGAGACCAGGAAGGAGTCGATCCAGTCAAGCATGGCGTTACACCTTCGCCGTTTCTGTGAGTCGCTGGCCACGCCACTTGAGCAGCGCGATGAAGGCGATGATCAGCACGAGATCGGCGTACAGCACCTGGTCGAACGTCAGCGCCATGGCCGTGAGCGCGATGCCGGTGCCGGCACCCACGAGGATGACGCCGCCGATGCCCCATCTCATGCCCACCAGCACCACCAGCATGATGAACAGGAACTCACGCCAGCCCAGCAGGGGGCCGACCGATGAGCCGACGCCGAGGAAGGCGCCGGCCAGACCGCCGGCGACGCCGGCGATGAACCAGATCATGACGGTCACCGCCAGTGGCCGGATGCCGCTCACCTGTGCCAGCTGCTCGTCGCTGGAGAGTGCTCGGACCTGCAGCCCGTAGCGCGACTTCTGGATGAAGAGGAACAGCAGGAACGAGAGCAGGACGACGGAGATGAAGGCCACGAGGCGGAACGAGGTGACGCCCACGCCCAGGACCCACACGGTATCGGGCGCCGGTACGTCGAAGAAGTGCAGCTGGTAGCCGAAGATGAACTGGAGCCCGTGTCGCAGGAAGATGGACAGGCCGAAGGAGATGATGATCATCTCCAGGGTGCCCACGTTGCGCGGCTTCATGAAGTGGTCCATGACCTGCTCGGT
>CAYZDQ010000086.1:3770-7479 GCA_964476955.1 uncultured Anaerolineaceae bacterium | reverse complement strand
GACCATCTCCGTGTCGCTCGATGCCTCCGACGCGGGCCTCTCCGTCAGCATCGAAGAGGCCGCGGCGATCATCGCCGGAGAGGTCGTGCCCCTGATCCCCGAAGTCGAGCCCGTGACCTACATGTGCGACTACGTGGACCTCGACGCGGTCAACGCCCTGGGCATCCTCGAGTACAGCGCCACCTACGGCTTCTCCGAGAGCGACTGCTCGCTGACCCAGGAGGACTCCGCAGCGGGCTACCACAGCCTTAACATCTACGGGCCGGCCCAGTCGATCGCCGAGATCAGGCAGTGGTATGCGGACGGCGTCGATGTGACCGTCGCCGGCCGGCCCGGCTTTGCCGCCGGTACCGATCTGTACGTGGAGACGTCGAACGGGAACATCGTCTTCTCTGCCCTGCTGCCCCTCGAGTCCACGCTTGAGATGGAGGCCATCGACATCAACCTGCCGGTCGCAGAGCTGGTGGTAGCGGCCATCGAGGCGGCCGCGGAGGCCGAGTAGCGGAGCCTGCCGATTCAGGCCTGCCACCGGGCGCCCGCGGCACTAGACTAGGCGGGTCCGGGCACCTGACCCGTCAACGTCACGTGAACTCCGTGCCGCGTGGCAGCCCGGAAGCGACGCCCGCTCGTGCCCGCGGGTAATGACATCGGAGGAGACTTGATGTCCCGACGCCGCTCCCTTGCCCTGCTGCCCGCTGCTGCGCTGGCAGTGACCATGGTCGCCAGTCCCGCCGCGGCGGACGACCCTGAAGAGCTGATCATCGGCTTCGTGCCGTCCGTCGAGGCCGGCGCCCTGGTCGAAGACATCCAGCCGCTCGCAGACACCCTGACGGAGGCACTGGGCATCCCGGTCAAGGGCTTCGTGTCGAGCGACTACGCCGCTCTCGTCACAGCCATGCAGACCGACCAGGCCCACATCGCGGCACTGCCGCCCTTCGGCCTCGTGCAGGCCGTCGACCAGGCCGGCGCCGAGATGATCCTGCAGTCCGAGCGCTTCGGCAGCCCCAGCTATCACACCCAGTTCTTCACCACCGACGTGGAGAAGTACTGCTCCGACGAGCCCGTGGTCAACGAGCGCCGTGAAGGCGATGAGATGGTCCCGCTGCTGAACTGCAACGGCACCGACCGCGCGTTCGACGAGTCTCCCATCGGCCCGGTCGCACTCGAGGCGCTCGACGCCGTCGAGGCTGGCACCCAGGTGTCCTTCACCGAGCCCACATCCTCGTCCGGCTACATCTTCCCGGCCACCATCTTCGCCGCCAATGTCGGCCTCAACCCTGAGACCGACCTCGATGCGGTCTTCGCCGGTGGCCACGACGCCTCCGTCATCGCGGTGTGCATGGGCCAGGCCGAGATCGGCGTGAGCTTCGACGACGCTCGCAGCGACGCGGTCACCGACTGCGACGTGCCCGGCACCGTCGTGACCTTCGCCTACGGTCCCGAGATCCCGAACGACGGCTTCGCTGTCGCCGGTGACCTCTCCGACGAGCTCAAGGCCAACATCAAGCAGGCCATGCTTGACTACGCTGCGACCGAGGAGGGCGTGGCCGTCCTCGACTCGATCTACAACATCACCGCCTTTGCGGAGCCCGTGCAAGAGTCCCTCCAGATCATCCGCGACGCCGTCGCGGAGCTGGGCTACGGCTCCTAGCAGCCAGGTCTGAATCGAGCGGGCCCGCACAGGGCCCGCTCGTTCTTACTGCTCACCCAATGATCAAGTTCGACAATGCGTCGGTCACCTATCCGGGTGGCGTGCATGCCCTGAAGGGTCTGACGCTAGAGATCCCCGACGGTCAGATGATCGTCATCGTGGGCCTCTCCGGTGCAGGCAAGTCGACGCTCATCCGGGCCGTCAACGGCCTGGTGCCACTCACCGACGGCGACGTCATCATCGACGGTGTGAGCCTGCGTGGTGCCTCGTCCAAGCAGATGCGCGAGCTGCGCTCGCACATCGGCATGATCTTCCAGACCTTCAACCTCGTGAAGCGCACCACCGTGCTCAACAACGTGCTCATGGGCCGGCTGCACGAGACCAGCACGTGGCGCTCCCTATTGGGCTGGTACAAGCCCGCTGACGTCGAGATCGCGATGCAGGCCCTCGAGCGCGTTGACATCGTGGAGAAAGCCTACGTGCGCGCGTCCAACCTCTCGGGTGGACAGCAGCAGCGCGTGGCCATCGCCCGGGCGCTGGCACAGGAGCCGAGCATCCTGCTCGCCGACGAGCCGGTGGCCAGTCTCGACCCGCCCACCAGCCATGTGGTCATGCGCGATCTACAGCGCATCAACCGCGAGCTGGGCATCACCACCATCGTCAACCTGCACTTCCTCGACCTGGCCAAGGTCTATGGCGAGCGCATCGTCGGCCTGCGTGACGGCGAGCTCGTCTACGACGGCACCGGCGACAAGGCCGACGAGAACGTCTTCCGAGACATCTACGGACGCTCCCTCACCGTCGACGACGTGATGGGCGCCGCGGAGCCTGCGCCCCCCGCCGTCATCGCGTGACCAGCGCCGCCCAGGTCAGCCGCCGTCCCACGAAGCCGCCGCGTTCCAAGGCGCTCTACGCCGGTCTCATCGGCTTCGTCGTCATCACCGTGCTCTCGGTCAGCGAGCGCTGGGGCATCGGGCTCGATCTCCTCGGCATCGCTGAAGACCTGGGCAATGGGCGGGAGATCCTCGAGCAACTGCTGAACCCCAACTGGGAGTTCCTGCCGCGGGTCATCGACCCCCTGATCGAGACCTTCCAGATCGCGGTGGTGGCTTCGTTCATCGGTTGTGGCCTGGCGCTGCCCATCAGCTTCTTCGCCTCGCGCACGACCGTGCCCAATCGGCCCACGCTGACGATCTCGCGCGGCATCCTCAGTGTCGTCCGCGCCATCCCGGACTTCCTCTACGCGCTCATCTTCGTGGCCGCCATCGGCATCGGCGCGCTGCCCGGCATCCTGGCCCTTGTCTTCTTCGACATCGGCGTCGTGGCCAAGCTGCTCTCCGAGACGGTCGACGGCGTCGACGACGGCCCCATCGAGGCCGCCGATGCGGGCGGCAGCAGCCGCACCCAGATGGTGCGCTGGGCGGTCCTGCCGCAGGTGCTGCCCAACTACGTGGCCTTCTCGCTCTACGCCTTCGAGCTCAACGTGCGTGCCTCCACGGTGCTCGGTTTCGTGGGTGCCGGCGGCATCGGCTTCCTGCTCCGGACCCAGTACCAGTTCCTCCAGTGGAGCAACGTCTCGGTCATCATCATCTGCCTCTTCGTCATCGTCTTCGTCATCGAGCTGATCTCCATCCGGCTGCGTAGGAGGCTCGTCTGATGACGACGCAGACCCGCGGCCCGGCGGCCCGGCCGGAGAAGCCCTCCACCACCAAGCGCAACCTCTGGATCCTCGGCGCCGCCGGATTGTTCGTATGGGCCCTGGTGACCGTCGACGTCGACATCACGGACCTGGCGGCGCTGCCCGCCGGTCTGTGGGCCATGCTCTCGGGGATGATCCCGCCGGATCTCAGCTATCTCGACCGGGCCATCACGCTCATGATCGAGTCGCTGCAGATGGCCTGGGTGGGCACCATCATCGGCGCGGTGCTGTCACTGCCGTTGGGATTCCTCGGCGCCAAGAACGTCTCGACTCCCCTCGTCTCCAACGTCATGCGCCAGATCCTCAACGCCATCCGGGCCTTCCCGGAGCTCATCCTCACCATCGCCATCTTCATCCCC
>CAYZDQ010000086.1:0-3760 GCA_964476955.1 uncultured Anaerolineaceae bacterium | reverse complement strand
GGCACCCTGGGCAAGCTGACCGCTGAAGCCATCGAGGGCATCGACGACGGTCCGGTCGAGGCCGCCCGCGCAGCTGGTGGACGCGGGCTGCAGGTGCAGCGCTGGGGTGTGCTGCCGCAGGTGTTGCCTGAGCTCGTCGGCTTCTGGCTCTATCGCTTCGAGATCAACATCCGGGCCGGGGCCGTGCTCGGCGTCGTCGGCGCCGGCGGCATCGGTGCCGCGCTCGCACAGCTGTTCGCCTTCCATCGCTGGCCACAGGCAGGCACGGCCATCCTCGTGATCATCGTGGCCACCATCATCGTGGACAGCTTCTCGGGCTCGATCCGCCGCCGCATCATCGTGGGCTCGGACGCCAAGACGGTCGCCGAGGTCGACCTGATGGCCACGTCCAGCGCCGACAGCCATTGACCGAGATGCGCGGTGCCAGCCGGTGAGCGAGCGCTTCATCCTGCGCGACCGAACCGTGCGCGAGGCCGAGGAAGCACGACTGGCGCCCGCTGCCTTTCGCTCCATCGACTCCCAGGGTCGCAGCCGGCCGGAGGAGCTCGATCCGATTCGCACAGCCTTCGAACGTGATCGAGATCGCATCATGCACAGCAAGGCCTTCCGCCGGCTGAAGCACAAGACACAGGTCTTCGTGAACCCCGAGGGAGACCACTATGTGACGCGCCTGACGCACACCATCCAGGTGACGCAGATCGCGCGCGCACTGGCGGGTGCATTGTCACTCAACGAGTCCCTGGCTGAGGCTATCGGCCTGGGGCATGACGTGGGGCACTCCCCCTTCGGCCACACCGGCGAGGAGGCCCTCTCGCCATACTTCCCCACCACCGGCGGCTGGCACCATGCCGCGCAATCGGTACGGATCTACGAGGTGCTCGAGGATCAGAACCTCTCGTGGGAGGTGCGCGACGGTATTCGCGCCCACTCGTGGAAGATCGACCCGCCCCCGGCGACGCAAGAGGCGCACTGCGTGCGATATGCCGACCGCATCGCCTACCTCACCCACGACGCGCTCGACGCCATGCGCGCCGGTGTGCTCACACCGGACGAGTTCCCGAGCGGCATGACCGACCGCTTCGGCGCGCCTGGCTCACCCTGGATCAGTGGCATGATCGAGGCCGTCATCGAGGGCTCGCTGGCATCAGGCGAGGTACGCATGGACGATGACGTCCTGGCCGACATGAACGAGTTGCGTGACTTCATGTTCGAGCGCGTCTACCTGGCGCCGGCCCAGCGCGCGCCCCAGGCCGCAGCCGTCGACGTCATCCGTCGCCTGATGGACCATCACCTTCGTCAGCCCGACGATATCCCGGCCTCGTATCGAGACAACGACGCCGACCGCGTGATCCAAGCCACCGACTACATCGCCGGTATGACCGATCGCTTCGCGCTGCGCACGCACGAGCGACTCTACGGCTACCCCGGCATGGACGATCCCACCCTGTGAGGCACCCGTGAGCCACGACATCTTCAGCGACCTGCTGCCCGGCATCCGCATCGGCATCGACATGGACGGCGTCCTGGCCGACTTCAACACCGGCTGGATGACGCGCTACAACGCCGACTTCGGGGCGCAGCTCGACGCCTCCATGGTGGAGCAATGGGACGGGCTCTACACGCTCACGCACTTCGGTTCGATGGCCGAGTTCTGGGCTTGGGCGCAGGGCGATGGACGCTCCACTTTCCGCGACGCTCCACCCCTGCCCGGAGCCATCGAAGCCATCAAGCGCATCGGACGCAAGCATCGAGTGGTCATCGTCAGCTCGAAGTTCGACTGGGCCATCCCTGACTCGCTGGCCTGGCTGGCAGATCACGACGTACCCGCTCGCGAGGTCCACTTCCTCTGGGACAAAACGCTGGCAGCGTGCGACATCTACCTCGATGACGCCCCGCATCAGCTGGAGGAGCTCACAGCTGGTGTGCCGGATGCGGTCGTCTGCCGCATGGTGCACCCCTGGAACGACCCCATGGAAGGCGTCGTCGACGTCCACTCGTGGGCCGAGTTCGAGGAGATCGTAGAGCGCGTCGCGACAGAGCGAGAGGCCAGCCGCACGAACGACTGACCTCTGGAGCGCGTGGGCGGGCCCGAGCGCCCGCGAGTAGAGCTACTTCTTGAGGGCTTTGCCGCTGCCGCCGCCACCGCGCTTGACGGGGGCGGGGTTGGCCAGCTCGAGGATGGTCACGCCGGCGGGATCGATGGCGGTCTCAGCGGCGGCCTGGTCGACCGGGCCCATCGCCAGAACGATGGTCGAGCCGAGGATCATGACGGTGGTGATCGTGCCGATCGCAAGAAGCTTGATCCGGTTCATCGTTCTCTCCCTGTGTGCCCCCGTTCGATGACTCCATGTTCGGGCCGGGGAGCAGCCGACCGTTAGTGGCCGGACGACTGCCGCGGTGTCATCAGCCCGACACACGGTGGTTGCGCTCGCAAGCATTCCTGCGTGGCGGTGTGCGCGGCTATGCTCGCGTGGACAGCATTCCCGCAGCCAGAGCCGTGATGCGCCCCTTCCAGCAGGTCGATGTCTTCTCCAGCGAGCCACTGCGCGGCAACCCCGTGGCGGTCGTCCATGAGGCCGAGGGCCTGACGACCGAGCAGATGGAGCGCTTCACGCGCTGGACCAACCTGTCCGAGGCGACCTTCCTGCTACCGCCCACGGACCCCGCGGCGGACTACCAGGTGCGCATCTTCACGCAGGTGGGCGAGCTGCCCTTCGCCGGTCACCCCACGCTGGGGACCTGCCACGCCTGGCTGACGTCGGGTGGTCAGCCGCGCGATCCGGAGCAGGTCGTGCAGCAGTGTCCCGCCGGCCTCATTCCCATCCGCCGCATCGACGGCGTGCTCACCTTCGCGGCACCACCCACGATCCGCTCCGGGCCGGTGGCGAGGGAGGACCTCGAACGCATCGCGCGGATCCTGGGCATCCGCCTCGACCAGATCGTCGACAGCGCCTGGGCCGACAACGGACCGGGCTGGGTCGCGGTCAGACTGGCGTCGGCGGAGGCGGTGCTGGCGCTGAAGCCCGTGGGCGCCAGCGAGCACATCGACCTCGGCGTGGTGGGCCTGTACCCGCCGGGATCGGAGTGTGCCTACGAGGTGCGCGCGATCTTCACCAACGACCGCGGCGAGGTCATGGAGGACCCGGTCACGGGCAGCCTCAACGCCTCGCTGGCGCAGTGGCTGACCGGATCGGGGCTGGTGAAGCCGCCCTACGTCGCCAGCCAGGGCACCGCCATGGGTCGGGCCGGCCGGCCCCGCATCAGCGCTGACGCGGTTGGCGCCATCTGGGTAGGCGGCGCGACGCGCACGATCGTCGAGGGCAGCGTCGACGTGGAGTAGCCGGACTGGCCAGCTCGGGGCCCGTGTTCCCGAGACATGACCCGGCCTTGCCACGCCCAAGGCTGGGGCTTCGAGGATCGGGCTCCGACGGTCGCGGTCACGACCCCGCGTTCCACGCCAACCTCGTGGCGGCCGGCGGCCGGAGTCTGCGGCGGGGATCGACGGCCGGGGTCGGCGGCTGGAGTGACGGCCTAGGCCACCCGCACCCTGATGGCGTGATGGCCGCGTGCGCCGTCGGGCGCGGGCGAGGTGACCTCCGCGGTCTGGACCTCACCGGTGCCGTCGGTGGCACGCACCTTGATCTCGTGATCACCGCCGTCGGCGGGGGCATCCCAGGGCAGGACCCACTGCACCCAGGTGGTGTCGTTGAGCGGATCCGAAATCTCGGCCTGCTGCCACTCGCCACCATCGATGGCGACC
>CAYZDQ010000085.1:5565-7487 GCA_964476955.1 uncultured Anaerolineaceae bacterium | reverse complement strand
CGCTCCGCAGCTCGGATCAGCGTGATCGCCCGTCGCTGCTCGAGGCCCACCGGATGCAGCTCGTAGTAGGGGAGCGCTGCGACCAGGTCTGGCTCCGGAGGCAGACGCAGGCCGCCCGGTCCCGGGGCGTCGGAGCCCCACCGCCGGATGATGCCGAAGTAGGCCTGGTGTGCTTGCGCGGCGGTCACCTTCTGTCCGCAGATCGCCGGGATCAGCGAGGGCCACACCGCGTTGGTACGGCCGAAGCGCATGCCCGCGACACGCTGGGCCAGCTCTCGCAGACGACCCGCCGGCAGCTCCAACGCTGTGGGGTCATCCTCGGCTCCGAGCAGGCGCGGCATCGCGTCCACGGCCGCGTCGGCACCGGGACCCCAGGCCGACACGCGCCAGCCATCGGCAGCAGGAGCGATCCGCGTCGTGGCCGGCCCGGCCGTGGTCCGCAGCGCACGCCAGACCACGCCTCGTTCGAAGCGAACCGTGGGATCGCGAGGGCCCTTGCCTAGCTCAGCCAGTGTCAACGTCGGGTCCACCTCGAAGTCCAGGCGCAGGAGCTCGTCGCGCTCCGGGGCTGGGCCGGTCATGACGCGGTGGGGACGACCTCGGCCACGAACACCAGGTTCTGCCCCAGCGACCACAGCGCCAGCACGGTCATGGCGATCATCAGCGCCGCCAGCGGCCACTGGCTGACCACCTGACCGGCCCGTCGTTCGCGTCGTACCGCCCCGTGGCCCAGCCAGGCACCGACCACGTGGCCCAGCACCACCGCGCTGACCTGCAGCGTCCACACCAGTGAGCTCGAGAGGAAGTCCTCGCGCGGCTCGTAGCCGACGGTGCCGAAGAGGTCCCAGCCCTGCTGCAATGGATCGGAGAGCGCGACCACGATGCGCTGTCCCTCCACCAGCAGGTAGGTCAGGTAGTGGGCCACGAGATAGCCCACCGCCACCGGCACCAGGCCCGCGCCCATGGCCGTGCGCCCGGCTCGCTCGGCCACGAGCAGCACCGCGCCGACGACGAGCCCGAGGAAGCCCAGCAGGATGGCGGTGTCGATGACCACATGCGGGTCGCCCACGAGGTCGTACCAGACCTGGGTCTGGCCCACGCCGTCCCAGATGACCGAACCGACGCCCACCGCTACCACCGCCAGCAGCGAGCGCGACCAGGGTTCACTCGAAAGAGCGCTGCCGAAGCCGCGCCGCACCATCAGCCCATCCACCCGGCGACCGACCAGGCCCCACGGCGCCAACCGGCCGAGCAGGCCGAACCAGACGCTGAAGACCTCGCCGTGCGTGCGCCAGCGGACCTTGCCGTACCAGGCCATGCCCCCGAGGGTGATGAGCGTGTAGACCACGAGCACGGCACCGAGCGCGCGACCGCTGCCGACACGTCCGACCAGCTCGAGCCAGACGAAGACGACCATGGCCAGCACCGCCGGCCAGGCCTGCATGCCCTGGTGCCAGGGTGCCCGGCCGGGCATGCGCAGGCCGGTGGGGCGAAGGATCGTGGCCAGCACATCGTGGATGGTGCTGAAGGGATCGAGCCAGGCCCAGGCCGGACCGAGCAGGGCGCTCACGAGGGCCAGGCCGACCCAACCGAAGACCCACAACAGCAGCGAGGCCACCTCGGCGTCGCTGCTGCCACCGGCGATGGCCTGGGCTACGATCCAGAGCCAGGCCACCAGTCCCACCGCACGCAGCAGCCAGCGCACCGCCCGCGGCAGGGTGATCTCGCGCCCCGGTGGCGGGTCGGGTAGCGGCCGGTCGTCGCCGAGGGTCACGAAGACGAAGGAGAGCCCGACCGCGATCACGGCTCCCGCCAGGTAGGCCGCGAAGGGCAGGGGCGCATCGACATTGCCGTGCAGCGCGTGCGCGCTCGCCGGCACCGCCGCCAGCAGCACGAGCACCGCCGCCAGGCTGGCAGCACGA
>CAYZDQ010000085.1:0-5555 GCA_964476955.1 uncultured Anaerolineaceae bacterium | reverse complement strand
GCGGAGACAGCCGGGACTACACTCCTGTCCATGCCCAAGTACAGGAAGGTCGACGCCGAGCTGATGGACAACCCGCCCAAGCCCAAGCCGCGTGGGCGGCCGATCAGTCCGGAGCAGCAGGCACTGGTCAACCGCATCAAGAAGATCACCGACGAATCGGTCGTGTACGAGGCCGTGCTGGCCAAGGACGAGAAGCCGGCCACGGCGCGCGCCCAGATCCTGCGCGCGGCCAAGCTGGCCGGCGTGGAGGTCGCGGTCAAGAAGTCGCCCGACGGCTTCTACTTCGGACTCATGACTCCCAAGCGCAGGTCCAAGCGTGGACGGCCGCGCAAGGACGCGACCGCCGGCGCGGCCTAGCCATCGCCGAGCAGGGCGGCGGGCCGGTCATCCAGGTCTTCGGCCGCAACGACTCACGCGAGACGCGCCGGGCGCAGCGCTTCTTCAAGGAGCGGCGCATGCCCATCAGCTTCGTCGATCTGAAGAAGCGGCCGCCGGCACCGGGCGAGCTCAAGCGCTTCGCCCAGAAGCTCGGCGCCCGGGCCTTGCTCGACGAGGACTCCAAGGCCTACAGGAAGGCCAACCTCGGGTACCTCACGATGGGGGATGCGGAGGTCTTCGAGCGTGTCGCTGCCGACCCCGGGCTGCTGCGACTACCGCTCGTGCGCCTCGGAGCCGAGGTCACCGTCGGCGTCGACGAGGAGACCTGGAAGGAGTGGCAACGGCGGAGTTAGCTGGACTGCACCCAGCCGCGGTCGGCGCGGAGACCAGGCGCGGAGACTAGTAGAGGCGGACGTTGGCCCAGGGGATGCCGGTGTTCCAGGCCGGGCCCGTGACCAGCTTGTCGTAGCGGGTCTTGTAGGTGCGGACCCGCGTATTGCCGTTGTTCTCGACGAAGAACAGGGGGTCGGCGCGACCGTCGAAGTCGATGTCGGAGACGCCCAGGCGAGTCTTCTTCACGGGGATCGGATCACTGCTCGGCGCGGTCCAGATCCTGACCGGCTTGAGGCCACCGAGACCCTGACCTTGGAGGCGCCAGACCTGGGCTCGTCCCTTGCCCCCGACGAGCGAGATGACATCGTCGCGGCCGTCACGGTTGGCATCGCCCACGTTCATCTTGATCTTGGCCGGGACCGCCTTGCTGTCCTCCCAGCGGACGCGGTAGCCCTGGATCTTGTTGCCCGCAGCCGCACCCTTGATGGTGATACCGGTCTTGACGCGCACGCCGCTGCCCGGGTGCTGGCGGACGACGATGTCCGCGCGTCCGTCGCCGGTGAGATCCGGCGCCCAGACGGAGTAGATGCGGTCGTACTCCTGGCTGCCGTTCCACCACACGATGGGATCGGCGAACTTGTCCGGCTTGCCGTAGGTCTTGCGCTTGAGCACGACCATCTTGGTGGTGTCGTTAGGGCCCTGGCCGATGATGGCCACGTCGAGGCGCGCGTCGGCGTGGAAGTCGCCGACCAGCACACGCGCGCCGTTGAGCGGCACGTTCGCGTCGCCGCTCCACCACAGCTCGCCGTCGCGGTAGTTGGTGCCGTCGCTGATCGCGACCTTCAGGCGAGCGGTGCCACCATCGCCCTTCTTGACCCATACGAGGTCCTCGCGCCCGTCGCCGTTCATGTCGCCCGAGGCGTAGCCCACGAGTGCGTCGTTGGCCAGCGAGATGCCCACGCGTGAGCCGGGCTCCGGCGAGGTCCGGCCGGGCGTCCAGATGCGAGGCGAGCGGAAGGCGCCCTCGAGCTGCACCATGCGCGCATCGCCGTGCTTGGTGCCGATGACGTCTTCGCGGCCCGGCGTCACGATCTCCAGGTTGGGGCCCAGGTACTTGCGCAGGATCTCGCGGTACGTGAGCCCATCCTTGCCGCATTGCTTGGTGCTGTTGTGGAAGAGCTTCCAGCCGGTGGCGTCCGCGCCACAGGCGACACCGGTGGAGCCCGCGCGGTAGCCGGTCAGGAAGAACTTGCTGACGTTCGTGTTCCAGTTGACCTTGCGTAGCGAGACGTCCCAGGTGGCGTCCATGGCCTGGCGGATCTTGGATCCAGCCCCCGGCCAGCCGCTCTTGCCGGGGCCGTACGTCTCGGGCTTGTACCACTGGTCGATCGTGCTGTCCTCGACGTCGTAGCAGACCTTCTTGCCGTCCACCCACTTGGTCAGACCACGCGGGTAGAGGATGTAGTACCAGGCGAACTGCTTGGTCGCGACCGCGCCCGCCTTGAGCGTCTCGAGCGGATAGTGCTCGGGCCACTCGGCAGCCATGACCGTGGCCACGTACTCGTAGAAGTCGACCGTCACGACCGTGCCCTTGACGTCGGCCGGCGGCTTGGTCTTGTACGTACGCAGCACGCGGATCTTGGTCGGCGGCGAGAACTGCGCCGTCCACTTGGTGCACTTGTCGTTGGAGGCCGAGAGCACCGGGGCAGCCTCGAACTCCGCGGGCGCGACCTTGGCGCTCGCGGGCATAGCAAAGGTGAGGGCGACGAGCAGGCTCGACATCACGGCGACGAGCCCGAACGCGGGCTGGGGACGGCGCATCAGGGCCCGACGGTAGCGCACGGCGGCGGTTTGCACAGGCCCCCGTGGTGCCTATACGCACCACCAGCATCGGCTCGAGAGGGTTTCCGCTACGCTCGGGCGATGCACATCTCCATCGTCGGCGCCGGCTACGTCGGCCTCGTCACCGCCGCTTGCCTCGCGCATATCGGCCATGAGGTCGTCTGTCTCGACGTTGACGCGGCGCGCATCGAGCGCTTGCGCGGAGGCGACCTGCCCGTCCACGAACCGGGGCTCGACGAGCTCACGGCCGAGGGTTTCGCCAACGGCCAGCTGCGCTTCACCGTGGACTACGCCGAGACGCGCGAGAGCGAGCTCATCATCGTGTGCGTAGGCACGCTCGATGCCGATGAGGAGTGGGACGGCACGATCGTACGTGCCGCGGTGCGAGGCATCGCGGCCGACCCATCGCTGCCGCGGAACATCGTCATCCGCTCGACGCTGCTGCCGGGCACCGCCCGCGGTATCGCCGCCGAGGTACGCGAGATCGACGGTGCGATCGTGCTCGCGCACAACCCCGAGTTCACACGCGAGGCCGTGGCGGTAGCGGACTTCCTCGCGCCCGACCGCGTCGTCATCGGCGTGGACGGCCACGATGACGCCGGTCCCGGCGCCGCCCTCGCGGGCGCGCTGCGTGAGCTCTATGCCCCGCTCGAGGCACCGGTCGTGGTCACCGACCTCACCAGCGCCGAGACGATCAAGGTCGCCTCCAACGTCTTCCTCGCGGCCAAGATCACCTTCGCCAACGAGATCAGCCGCCTCACCGCGGCCACCGGCGCGGACGCCGCTGCGGTCGTCGACGGCATGGGCCTCGACAAACGCATCGTGCGCAATTTCCTCAGCCCCGGCCCCGGCTTCGGTGGTTCCTGCTTCCCCTCCCAGGCCCGAGCGCTGCCGCAGCTGGCCGCGAGCCACGGCGTACGGACCCCACTGATGGATGCGATCTGGCCCAGCAACGTGAGCCAGGCCGACTGGCTGATCGATGGGCTTGAACGGGCGGCCGGACGCGAGCTGGCGGGTATGCGCGTGGCGTTGCTGGGGCTGACCTTCAAGGCCGGCACAGACGACCTGCGCGAATCACCGGCCTTGCGTCTGGGCGAGGCGTTGCTCGCGCGCGGTGCACATGTCGTGGCCTACGACCCGGTCTCGCTCGAGGCGGGTGCCGCCGCGCTGCAGGCACTGGTTCCGGGCGCCTCGCTGCAGGCAGCCTCGTCAGCGGCAGAGGCCTGCGCCGGCGCAGACGCTGTCGTGGTCGCCACCGAGTGGCCCGAGTTCACCGAGCTCGACTGGGCCGCGCTCGCGCCGACCATGGCCGGTGACGTCGTGGTCGATGGACGGCGGGTCGTGGATGCCGCTGCCGCGAGAGCGGCCGGCCTGCGCGTGCTGGCCCTCGGCGTGGAGGTCACCGGGGCCGCGCTCCAACCGGTCGAGTAGGGCGGGGGTCAGGGCAGGGCGTCGCGCGACTCCATGATGGCCGCGGCCAGCTCGTCCGCGCGCTGTGAGCCCAGCATCACCGAGCGGCCATCGCGCAGGAACACCTCCACACCACGGTTCCCGCTGACGTTGTAAGCCCGCTTGTCTCGCGACCAGCCCTTGATGCCCCAGCCGCCGTACTCGCGTAGCACGTCGTAGTCGCGAGCACTGGCACCCATGACGTCGCTCAATGGGATCCGTCGCCGGCTGAACGGACGGTAGTCGATGGTGATCTCCTGGTCGGTGACGGTCAGGCGCAGGTGGGCCCAGACCAGCAGGACCGGCAGGCCGATGCCCACCAGCAGCCATATGAGCCAGACCAGCCAGTCCGGGCCAGGGTTGGTGCCGAAGGGCACGCCCAGCAGGATCTGTTGCACGAAGCCCCACCAGCCCAGCATCACCAGCAACCCGATGACCAACCACATCCAGCGCTGCCGGAAGTGCTGGCGCTCCTCGAAGCGGACCTTGGTCACCGCTCGCTCTCTGCCGTTCGCTGCATCCGGGCTCCGATGGTCAGGACCAGCCAGGCGATACCGATGCCGATGAGCGCCCCGATGGTGTCGGTGACCACGTCGTCCAGGCGCCCCATGCGGGTCGGCACCAGCGACTGGTGGAACTCATCGGAGATCCCATAGAGCACGCTGATACCCAGCGCGATCGCGGCATCGCGCAGCCGCGGGCGACGGCCCCAGCTCAGGGCCACCAGCGACGTTCCTGCGAGGGCGGCGTAGGCCAGCAGGTGGCCGGTCGCGCGGATCGGCTTCTCGACGGCCGGGTCCTCGCTCACCTTCAGACCGCTCTGCGACGAGAGCACGAAGATCACCGCCATCACCGCCAGCACCGGCACCCATGGCAGCAGTCGCCGGCCCCAGCCTCCCGCTTCGCTCACCGTGGCCAGGCGATCTCCAGCGTGTCCCCGTTCACGCGCAGTGGGAAGTAGCGCAGCCGGCGCACGCGGGTCAACGCGCGTGCCTGGGCCTTGGGGTCGTCCAGGGGCAGCGCCGGTTTGGGCTTCTTGCCCTCCGGTGTCCAGGTCGGTCGGTACTCGCCCTCGGCGGTGAGGCCGCCGGTGGTAGGGAAGGTCACGACCTCACCATCGCGGGTGTCGAAGGCGCCGCGGTGCAGCGGGCAGTGGAGAGTGCAATCCTCCAGCCGGCCAGCGGAGAGCGGCGCCGACATGTGCGGGCAACGGTCTTCGACTGCCACGAGGCCGTCGTCGGTATGGGCCACGAGCACGTCCAGATCGCCGTGGGTCACGCGGACCATAGCGCCGGTCGGCAGCTCGGCCAGCGACAGCACCGGCTCGAACGGCGCCCCGGCGGTGCCGGGTGCCTGCAGCCGCGTGGGGAAGTCGAGGAGGAGGGGTGTGGCCATGGCTGCATCCTACCTGCGCTCGCGTATCGGCTGGTGTGCGGCATCATTCGGACTCCAGCCCAGTCCCAGCCCCAGCCCCCAGGCCCAAGCCCCAGGCCCCACCCCCCGGAGACGTCCAGCGGCTCGCCCCCCTGGCCGAGCCCCCGCCCGGCTACAGC
>CAYZDQ010000084.1:0-7510 GCA_964476955.1 uncultured Anaerolineaceae bacterium | reverse complement strand
CCAGCCGCTCGGCCCGGATGTCCGTGTCCTTCGAGGCGACATCCACGATGGCGGCCTTCTGCCCCCGCAGCAGCGCGAACAGCTCGTCGCGCACCTCGTCTGTGGGACGCTCCTTGGGCTTGGCCATCCTGCTCCTCCGGTTGCCTCGGTGCTGCAGCGCTTGGCGCATCGTAGGCCGAAGCGAAGACGGATGCTGCCTCGATGCAGCAGAATCGGGACATGTCGTCAACCACTGTGAGCGTGCGCCTCACGCGTCCCGAGGAGGCGGAGTCGCTACCGCCGATCGAGCGCTCTGCCGGGAAGGCCTTCCTGCAGCTGCCGGAGCTGGCCTGGGTGGCCACCGACGATGTGCTTCCGGTGGAGGCCCATCGGCACTTCATCGAGCTCGGGGGTTCGTGGGTCGCCGAGGTCGATGACCGGATCATCGGCTTCGCCTGCGCCGAGCGCTACGAAACTGACCTGCACGTGTGGGAAGTGTCGGTGGTGCTGGACGAGCAGGGCCGGGGCGCAGGTTCCGCGCTGATGGACGCGATCAAGGCCCACGCGCTCCGGCGTCGGCTCCGGCGGATCACGCTGACCACGTTCCGCGACGTGTCCTGGAACGAGGGCTTCTACCGAGGACGGGGTTTCCGCGTGCTCGAGCGCGAGGAGCTCGACCATCGGCTTTCGTACGTGCTCGACCTCGAGGCTCGCCAGGGTCTCCCGCTCGAGCGGCGCTGCGCGATGGCCCTCGCGCTCCCACCAGCCTGAACGGTCGGGTGTCCGTGTTCGCTACCATGCTCGGGATGCCGGATGCCATCTCGCGCCTGCGAGCCTTCCTGCGCCGACCCGCGCGATCGTCTGAGAGCGCCCCCGGATCGGACGATGCCTGCTCCTGGGAGGCCATGCGGGCGATCTACGAGGAACAGGCGAAGCGGGGTGATCCCGCGGCCGTGCGCGGGCTGGAGCTGATCGAGCAGGATCGTTGGCCGACCAGCGGCCGACCACGCGGACGCTAGGCACGAGGAGGACCGATGGGCGATCTGGGGCAAGGCGACGGCAGCAGCATCGGCGACCTCACGCGTGGCGCCCTCCCGGCAGCGTCGCTGCTGAGCGCGTTCCTGGTGGCCGCGCTGGCGGTCCCGGCGCTGGCGGCCGACAAGCCCAGCGCGATCAGCACCGTCAAGGGTGACGACTACCGCATGGCCAGCACCAAGCTGGCGGACAAGCTCACGCGCTACGCCGACTCGGCCAACGATCAGCAGCGTCTCGACGGCACATCGGAGCCCGATGCACCCAAGTGGTCCGACATCAAGTCCGTCTACGTGGCGCCCGCGAGGATGCCCCCGAAGCTCATCTCGCAGATGAACAGTGACTACCCGCTCGGGGCCGACCGGGTGTTCTACGGGGATGGTGGGACGCCGGTGAGCAAGGACCGGGTCGTGTTCGTGGCCGTGGAGATGGCCCGCAAGCTGCCCGCAGGCTCGCTCGGCCAGCAGGTGGAGATCGGCTTCAGCGGGAACGCCGCCACGCCGGTGCAGAACGGCTCTCAGCTCGATGTCTGGGCCGGGACCGAGACCTTCACACTGGCCGGACTGTTCAGCAACGGCGCCTACGACGTGGGCACCACCGACGTCAGCGGCCGGCAGCCCGGGCTCGAGCTCGAGGTCGACGACTACTACGACGTCGAGTCGGGTGTGCTGGGCTTCTACTCGCCGCGGAACGCCACCTGGTACGCGGTGTTGCCCCGCGCCGGCGACACCGCCACCATCAAGGTCAGCGTGCGCAGCTCCACCGGCGTGGGCAGCGTCATCGATCGGCTGGAGCTGCCCGGCGGCGGCCACTTCATCGATCTGCGCAACCCCACCGGCGGCTACCGGCCCAAGACCGACGGTCCGCTGCTGACCTGCCGGACGCTGGAGACGTTCAGCGGTGAGTCTGGCACGATCGAATCTCTCGATCCCGAGTCGAACCTGGTCCGCTACACCGCCGGCGTCGACCCCGCCACAGACGCCGCCATCGCTGCAGAGCTGCTGGCCCCCGCGCGCGAAGCCGTGGGTCCGGTCTCGGTGGCGCTGACCGCTGTCCGCGGCGAGGGCGACCCGGGGTCCATCGAGGGTGAGCTGGCGATCACACCCGCGGGCAACGCCATCACCTTGACCTTCGAGGCGCCGGAGGGCCAGTGGTCGTTCGCGCTCGACGAGCTGGAGCTCAAGACCCCCTCGGGCGAATCGATCGTCGACCACACCCCGCTGACCGGGACGGCCGGCGTACAGGTCGGCCCCGGGCTGGACGGCTACGTCGCGGGTAGCGTCGCTTGCATCGAGCCGACCGGCGACGGATCGGTGGAGGAGCCGGCCGCCTAGGTCTTCATGAGGTAGGGGAAGAGGCGCATCTTCAGGTCGCTCGGTGGCAGCGCGCCGACGATGCGGTCGACCACGCGCTCGCCCTTGATCACGAGCAGGGTGGGGATCGACGTGGCCTGGAACCGCTGTGACAGGGCCGGGTTCTCGTCGACGTTGACCTTGACCACCTTGATGCGCCCGGCGTACTCCTTGGACAGGTTCTCCAGCATCGGCCCCACCACGCGGCAAGGCCCACACCACGGGGCCCACAGGTCCACGACCACCGCGACCGACGAGCGCGCCTCGTAGGCGAACGTGGCATCGGTCGCGTCGACCAGCCAGGGCAGCGGCTCCCCACAAGCACCACAGTGGGGCGACCCGCGTTCAGCCGGTCTGATCCTGTTCTTCTTGCCGCAGTCCGCGCAGACGAGCATCGACACGGGTCCGGTGGGCGCGGCACCAGCGGTGGTCGAGTGGGTTTCGGTCATCGTGTCCCGAGTTTGCGTTCCGCTGCCGAATCCGGCAAGGTGCCGCGAAGACCGCAACACCACGAAGTAGGGGAGGGCCATGCGACTCTCGATCGGCATCGTGGGGGGATCCATCGCCGGCTGCTCCGCCGCCATCCTGCTTTCTCGTGCGGGCCATGACGTGAGCGTCTTCGAGCGCTCCCGTGGTGGGCTGGTCGGTCGTGGCGGGGGCATCGCTACCACCGGCGTGATGTGGGAAGAGCTGGTCAGCCAGGGCGTCATCGACGCGGACATGCCGCATTTCCGGGCCGAGGAGATGCCCTTCATCGTGCGCACGCCCGATGAAGCTGCCACCGGGCGGACGCCGTATGCCATCAAGCTCGATCTGCGCGCCTTCCACTGGACCGAGCTATGGAGCCAGCTGCGAGCGCGCGTGCCCGACGGTGTCTACCACCAGGGCGTGGCCGTGGAGTGGGTCGAGGCCATCGGTGATGACGCGGTCGACCTGGTCTTCGAGGACGGCTCGGCCGAGCGCTTCGACCTGGTGCTCTTCGCGGACGGCTACCGTTCCGTCGGTCGTCGCCACATCTGTCCCGACACCGAGCTCCGCTACCGCGGCTACATGCTCTGGCGCGGCCTGCTGCCGGAGACCGCGGTCGAGGATGCACCGCTGGGGCGCGACATCCCGCGACTCTCCTACGCCAAGTCGGCCGGCAACGCCACGGCCTACTTCGTGCCCAGCGCTGACGGATCCACCGACCCCGGCGATCGGGTCATCAACTGGGCCTGCTACATCCCCTTGCCGGAGGACGAGGTCGAGGCCTTCATGGTCGACCGAGACGGGAACCTGCGCGAGGGCTCGCTCCCTCCGGGCTCCATGCGCCCAGACGTCGAGCGTCGGCTCAAGACGTTGATGCGCAAGAACCTGCCGGACTGGCACGGCGACATGGTCGAGCGGACCGAGGACACTTTCGTGCAGCTCATCTACACCGCGCGCCTCTCGGACTACGCGGCCGGGCGCATGTGCCTGATCGGCGACGCCGGAGTGGTGGCACCGCCGTTCACCGGCTCAGGCGTGTTCAAGGGTTACCAGAACGTGCGTGGCCTGCTCGGTGAGCTGACCGGTGCCGAGGGCCTCGACGCTGCCCTGGCCACCTGGAGTCGGGAGCAGGTGCGGCTCGGTGATCGTCTGCTGGCCCTTGGCGATCAGATGGAACAGGCCTTCATCTGGGACTCGATCGACCTGCGTACCGCCTCCTCCGAGGACGTGGCCGCGTGGTGGAAGGCGGCGGTGACGTTCCCCGAGGAGTTCACCTACCAGGCCAGAGGCTAGGTTTCGCTGAGCCAGGCGCGTCAGTCGCCGCCTCGCAGCTGGTAACGAGCCATGCGCCAGCTGGCGACGGCCACGGCGACGGCGATGACCAGCGCGAGGATGGCCCACGCCTGCTCGAAGCCGACGGCCCCGTTCGGGTGGCGCTCGCCGGCCCACTCGCGTGCCAGTCCCAGCGTGGCCTGGCGGATCGACAGCAGGCGCGTGCCCTCGAGCAGGTCGGCGAGCACGCCTTCCCACAGCATCACGTAGGCCAGGCCGATGGCCAGGGCCCGCGAGGTGAACGTGCTGACGGCCAGGAAGAGTGCGGTGTAGGCCAGGCCGCCGACCGCCGCGGCGAGGCCGTAGGCCACGCCTGCCCGGAAGACGTCCTGGCCGCCGAGCTCGCCCACGATCCCGGTCGCGATCGACGCGGGCACGATGAGCGCAGCGGTCAGCCCGGCTGCCACCAGCACCTTGGCGATCACGATGCGGTAGCGCCGGACCGGCTTGGTCAAGAGGTAGACGATGGTGCCTTCTTCCAGCTCGGTGCCGATGGCGGCGGTGCCGAACACGAGCGCGAGGAGCGGCAGCACGGTGCGCACGATGAGCACATCGAAGTCCTCGGCCTCGATCCGGGCGTCGCCCACGCCTGCGGCCAGGCCCACCAGCAGCACCGGCACCGCGGCCAGCGCCAACATCAGCCACGTGCGCTTGCGATCGAGCAGCCCCCGCAGCGTCACCGCCACGGTGGGCACGCGCGCGATCACCGGCCCACCAGGTAGGCGAAGACCGACTCGAGCGAGTCGTCGGTGGGTCGCAGCTCGAAGAGCCGGATCCCGGCATCTTGGACCACGGTCGGGACGTGTCGGGTGAACTCGCCGTAGTCCGAGGTCCGCACCCGCAGGCCCGCGCCGTCGAGCTCGACACCGAAGACGCAGTCCTGGGTCAACAGCAGCGAGGCCAGGCGGCGGTCATCTGATGAGCGCAGCGAGAAGGAGTGCGGGCGGTCGGTCATCAGCTGGCGGATCGAGCGGAAGTCGCCCGAGGCTGCGAGCCGGCCCGCGTAGATGACCAGCACCGAGTCCGCGAGGCGCTCGACCTCCTCGAGGATGTGTGAGGAGAGCAGCACCGTGCGGCCGTCGTCGGCCATCTGCCGCAGCAGCTCGAACATCTGCAGGCGCTGGCGGGGATCCATGCCGTTGAAGGGCTCGTCGAGGACAAGCACCGCGGGGTCGTGCACCAGCGCACCGGCCATCTTGATGCGCTGGCGCATGCCCTTGGAGTAGGTGCCGACCCGTCGCTCGGCGTCGTCGGTCAGCTCGACCAGCTCGATCGCGCGCGTGACCGCCCCCTCTGGGTCATCGAGGCCGTGGAGGTGGGCGTTGAGCTGCACGAACTCGCGGCCACTGAGATAGGGGTAGACCGTCTCGCGCTCGGGCACCAGACCGACGTTGCGGTACATGCTCGATCGGCCCCAGGTGGCCTGCCCATCGATGCTGACCGCCCCGACCGATGGCGAGAGCAGTCCCGCGATCATGTGCAGCAGCGTGGTCTTGCCCGCGCCATTGGGGCCGAGCAGGCCGGTGATGCCACCGTCGATCTCGAAGCTGATGTCGTTGACGGCCACGACGTTGCCGTACCAGCGAGAGACGTGGTCGAGGCTGATGGTGGAGACCGTGCCGCTCATGCTTCGATACTCCGATAGCGCTGGGCCAGCACTGCCAGCGAGCCACCGATCCAGGCAGCCGCCGCGAGCACGTAGACCCAGCCTTCGATACCGGCCTGCTGCACGGTGATGTTCTCCGGCTGCGCATCGAAGAGGTAGGCATTCACGCCGTCGAGCACGTCTGCCGGGCTGAGCAGCGTCGCCACCTGGCCGGGCACGCCGGTGTCGAGCTCGACCAGCATGGCCGCCCCGATGTTGGGGATGAGGAAGACGCCGATGATGGCCGCGGTCGAGTACGCCCGCCTGGGGGTCACCGAGGCCACTGCCGCCGAGAGGCTGCCGACGACGCCCGCGATGAGCAAGCCCACCGCGATGGTCGTGGGCAGGCTGGGCAGCTCCTTCTGCAGGCCCGCCAGCGGGTCGCTGGCCACGAGCACGCGCCCGACCATGAGCACGAGGTAGGGCACGAGTACGAGCACGAGCAGCGAAAGGTAGAGCCCGAGCACGCGGGCGGTGGCGTAGTCGAGCCGGCCGACCGCGCGCGAGAAGTAGAGCGGCAGCACGCCCGAGCCCTGGTCGCGGCCGAAGAGTTCCGGCGCCTGGGAGGCGCAGAAGAGGAAGACCAGGGTGGCGATCATCGGGAAGAGCGTGGCGTACTTGATGGGCGAGATAGCCTCGATGGCCTCGCCCGGTGCACCCAGCGTCGAGATGAGCATGAGCAGGCCCAACGCCAGCATCGAGGGCAGCACTGCCAGCACCGCGATGCCCATGGGCACGACCTTGCTGCGGGTGCTGCGGCCCAGGCCGTAGGCCGTACGCAGGCTGTGGACGAGCAGTGCGGAGATGGCGCCTCGCCGTCCCAGGCGCGGGCCTTCGTAGCCGCGGTAGCCGAGGTCGTCGATGGACCCGCCGCGACCCTCGCTGGGCCGGCGGTCCATCGGTGCGCTGGTCATACGCCGACCTCGGCCTCGGGCTGCCGGTCAGCCTCCGCCGGCGGGTATGCCCCCGCGTCCGGGTCGTCGTTGCGGAAGAGATCCTCGAGGCTGCTGCGACGCGGCTCGATGCGGATGAGCGCGAGGCCCAAGCCGGCGATCTCGGCGAGGACCTGGTCATAGGTCTCGTCCCCGCGCAGCTCCACGAGCACGAGGGCGCCGTCGGTGCGAGTGGCCAGAGCATGGGCCTCGAGCCGCTGTGCCAGCTCGGCCTGTCGTTCGTCGACCTCGACGATGAGCGTGCCGGTGTGCTGGGTGAAGGTGTGGAGCTCGGCCGCACGCAGGAGGTGGCCGGCATCGATGGCCACGAGGTACTGGCCCACGCGCTCGATCTCGCCGAGCAGGTGGCTGGCCATGATGATGGCGATGCCGAACTCCGTGCCGGTGCGCTCGATGAGATCGAGCATCTCGTCGCGGCCGGCCGGGTCCAGCCCGTTGGTGGGCTCGTCGAGCAGCAGCAGGCGCGGGTCGTGCACCAGCGCCTGGGCCAGCTTCACGCGCTGCTTCATGCCGGTGGAGTAGCCGCCCATGGGCCGGTAGCGCTCCTCGAAGAGTCCCACGTGGCGCAGCACCTCCGCGGTGCGCTCCCGGGCCGACGCGTGAGGCAGGCCGGACATGCGCGCCATGTGGTTGACGAAGTCGCTGGCGGAGATGTCGGATGGCAGGCAGTCGTGCTCGGGCATGTAGCCCACGAGCTGGCGGATGGCCTGCGACTGCGTGACCACGTCGAGGTCGAACACACGCGCGGA
>CAYZDQ010000083.1:0-7520 GCA_964476955.1 uncultured Anaerolineaceae bacterium | reverse complement strand
GACTTGCGGGTCGGCGGAGCGGCTGGTACTCAGCGCATCGCCAGGTCCTCCTGGGGCGTCGACAAGAGGTAAGTCATCGGGTTTTGGTCCCGACATTCGTGGGTTCGAATCCTACCGCCCCAACCCCTTCGTCCCAGCGCGCGAGCGCGGAGGCAAACCATGTACGGTGAGCTGAAGATCCTGGCCGGCAACGGCAATCCGGTCATCGCCGAGAAGATCGCCGACTACCTGGGGGTGTCCCTGGGCCAGGCGCGCCTCTCTCGCTTCTCCGATGGTGAGACCAACGTCGAGATCCACGAGAACGTTCGCGGACGCGACGTCTACCTCATCCAGCCCACCTGCGCCCCGGCCAACGACCACCTGATGGAGCTGCTCATCATGGTCGACGCCTGCAAGCGTTCGAGCGCCGGCCGCATCACCGCGGTCATGCCGTACTACGGCTACGCGCGCCAAGACCGCAAGGTGGCCCCTCGCGCTCCCATCTCGGCCAAGCTGGTGGCCGACCTGCTGGCTGCCGCCGGTGTCCACCGCGTGCTCACCATGGATCTCCACGCAGGCCAAATCCAGGGCTTCTTCGACATCCCCGTCGACAACCTCTACGCCAAGCCCCGTCTGGTGGACTTCCTCGCCCGCGAGACCCACGGCCTCGACAAGGTCATCGTCTCCCCCGACGCCGGCGGCGCCGAGCGCGCTCGCTCCTACGCCAAGGCCCTGCGGTCCGATCTCGCCATCATCGACAAGCGGCGCAGCGGCCCCAACGAGGCCAAGGTCATGCACGTGGTAGGTGACGTCGAGGGCAAGCACTGCATCATCCTCGACGACATGGTCGACACCGCCGGCACACTCTGCAACGGCGCCAAGGCCCTTCACGACAACGGCGCTTCCAGCATCATCGCCGCCTGCACCCACCCCGTGTTCTCGGGGCCGGCCATCAAGCGCATCCGGGAGAGCAAGCTCGAGCGCATGATCGTCAGCGACACCATCCCGCTGTCCGTCGAGGCGCGGGACTGCGGCAAGATCCAGGTGGTCTCGGTAGCCGAGCTGTTCGGCGAGGCCATGCGGGCCATCCACTACCAAGACTCGGTCAGCCGGCTCTTCGTCTAGCCCTCCTCCGTCGTGGCAAAGGCCTTCGCGGCCGGCTCGTAGGCGTGGTCACCAAACCGACGCGCGGCATTGCTTGACACGCATGGGGCCCACAATTAGGTGGCGCGCCACGCGGGACAACCCCGCATCCGACAACACGTGACCGACCGCAAGCTGCGTTGGCCCTTTCGGGTCCATCGTCCGAGACGTGGCGCCAGGCGGGAGAGCCCAGAGGGCCTCCTCCAGCCAGGCGGCCACACCGACACGGACGAGCTGCAGTGAGCGCTCCAGCTTTGTGCCAGGAGGAATGATGCAGGTGATCAAGCTGGCCGTAGAGCCGCGCACCGAGACCGGGAAGGGCGCTGCCCGCAAGCTTCGCCGCAAGGGCATGTGCCCAGCCGTGCTGTACCGCGCCGGCAACGAGCCCGTGCTGTTCGCGTTCGATCCGGAGGAGCTCGAGTTCGCCATCCGCAAGCGGGGTGACCGCAACTCTCTGTTCCAGATCGAGCTCGACGGCGACACGCGCGTCTGCCTCATCAAGGAATTCCAGCGCCATCCGGTCAGCCGCCGGCTGCGCCACATGGACTTCTTCGAGGTCCTCGCGGACCAGGCTGTCGTGGTCAAGGTCCGGGTCGAGCCTCTCGGTCGTGCCGAGGGCACCAAGCTCGGTGGTTCGCTCAACGTGCTGCGTCGCACCCTGGACGTGCGCTGTCTCCCGGCCCACATTCCGGCCTCCATCCAGGTGGATGTCACCCCGCTCAACGTCGGTGACTTCGTCCGTGTGGCGGAGTTCCAGGCCCCGGAGAACACCACCATCCTCTTCGAGTCCAACTTCAACGTCATCTCTTGTGTCGGCAAGCGCCTCGAGCTCGAAGACCTCGAGGATGACGAGGACGAAGAGGGTGCCGAGGGCGAGGAAGCCGAAGCCCCGGCCGAGGCCTAGCGCCTCGCGAGGCGAGGTGCGGTGATGTGGCTCTTGGTCGGTCTGGGCAATCCTGGCTCGAAGTACCAGCACACCCGGCACAACGCCGGGTTCCTGGTCGTCGACGAGGTGGCCCGGCGCTGGCGGGTGAGCCTGGGCAAGGCCCGGCTCGGCGCCATCACTGGCCGAGGCGAGGTGGCCCGCAGCCCGGTGCTGCTGGCCCAGCCTCAGGGCTACATGAACCGCTCGGGTGTGCCCACCGGTGCCCTGCAGCGCTTCCACGAGGTTCCCGTCGAGCGCGTCGTGGTGATCCACGACGATCTGGATCTGCCCTTGGGTGCCGTGCGCATCAAGCGGGGCGGAGGCCACGGCGGGCACAACGGGCTGCGGAATCTCCACGAGCACATCGGCGCGGACTATCTCAGGGTCCGCGTGGGCATCTCTCGCCCCTCCGATGAGGACTCGGTGGACTGGGTGCTCGGTCGCTGGAGCGACGAAGAGCGCGAGGTCCTGCCCCGGATCATCGAGCGGGGCGCCGACGCCATCGAGGCCATCATCACCGACGGCGTCACAGCCGCCATGAACGTCTTCAACGTGCGCCCACGCCGCCCACGCGCGGAGGCGTGCGACGGGGCTCTGCCGGAACCGACGGCCGGGCCAACCCACACTGACGCCCCCATTGGGCAAGGAGCAGAATGATGCAGTTCGCCGCCTACCTCGTGCCTGCGGCCGGCATCCTGGCGCTGATCTACGCGTTCATCAAGACGCAGTGGATCAACAAGCAGGATCCTGGCGATGCCAAGATGGTCGAGATCGGCCAGGCCATCCGTGAGGGTGCCATGGCCTTCCTGGCCACCGAGTACAAGGTCCTCGCCATCTTCGTCGCGGTCGTGGCGGTCTTGCTGGGCGTGGCGAACTTCATGCAGTTCGGCGGCGCCGCCTCCCTGGTGGCCTTCTCCTTCATTGTGGGCGCGGCATGCTCCGGTCTGGCCGGATTCATCGGGATGCGCGTGGCCACCGCGGCCAACGTGCGCACCACCGCGGCTGCCCGCAAGAGCCTCCCCGAGGCCCTCCAGGTCGCCTTCTCCGGCGGCGCGGTGATGGGCATGTCGGTGGTCGGTCTGGCCCTGCTGGGTCTCGGCGGCCTGTACCTGCTCTACGTCGCCATGTTCGGTGGCGGCCCCGAGGCCGAGCAGATGCCCCGCGTCATCGCGGTCATCGCTGGCTTCTCCATGGGCGCCTCCTCCATCGCGCTGTTCGCCCGCGTGGGCGGTGGCATCTACACCAAGGCCGCCGACGTCGGTGCCGACCTCGTCGGCAAGGTCGAGGCCGGCCTGCCGGAAGACGACCCCCGCAACCCCGCCACCATCGCCGACAACGTCGGTGACAACGTGGGCGACGTGGCCGGCATGGGCGCCGACCTCTTCGAGTCCTACGTCGGCGCCATCGTCGGCGCGATGGTCATCGCCGGTTCCTGGTACGCCTTCGACAAGGAAGGCAACCAGATCACCGAGTCCATCGGCCCGATCCTGCTCCCGCTGGTCCTCGCGGCCGTCGGCATCATCTGCTCCATCATCGGCACCTTCGCGGTCCGCACCAAGGAAGGCGGCAACCCGCAGGTCGCGCTGAACCTCGGCACCTTCGGCGCCGCGGGCATCATGCTGGTCGCCACCTGGTTCGTGGCCGCGTGGCTGTGGCCCGAGGGCGGCGTCGCCCTGGCGGACCAGACCATCGGTGTGGGCGGTGTGTTCGCGGCCACCATCATCGGCCTCGCGGTCGGCGTGCTGGTCGGCCTCATCACCGAGCACTACTGCGCCATCGGCAACGCGCCGGTCAACTCCATCGCCAACCAGTCCATGACCGGCCCGGCCACCAACATCATCACCGGCCTGGCCGTGGGCATGCAGTCCACCGCCGCTCCGGTGCTGCTCATCGCCACCGGCATCGTGGGCGCCTACTGGGCCGCGGACCTGTACGGCATCGCCATCGCCGCCCTGGGCATGCTCTCCACCACCGGCATCCAGCTGGCGGTCGATGCGTACGGCCCCGTGGCCGACAACGCTGGCGGCATCGCCGAGATGTCCGAGCAGGACCCCAAGGTCCGGCAGCGCACCGACAAGCTCGACGCCGTCGGCAACACCACCGCCGCCATCGGCAAGGGCTTCGCCATCGGCTCCGCGGCGCTCACCGCCCTGGCCCTCTTCTCCGCCTTCCGCACCCAGGCCAACGTCGAGATCATCGACATCACCCGCGCCACCACCATGGCCGGCCTGTTCATCGGCGCCATGCTGCCCTTCCTCTTCTCCTCCATGGCCATGAAGGCCGTGGGCGACGCTGCCATGGACATGATCGTGGAAGTGCGGCGCCAGTTCCGGGAGATCCCGGGCCTGCGCGAAGGCAAGGAAGGCGTCAAGGCCGACTACGCCCGCTGCGTGGACATCTCCACCAAGGCCGCCATCAAGCGCATGATGGTCCCCGGCCTGATGGCCATCGTCGTGCCCGTCCTGGTCGGTATCTGGGACGCCGAGGCCCTGGCCGGTCTGCTGGCCGGCACCACCGTCACCGGCGTCTGCCTGGCCATCTTCATGGCCAACGCCGGCGGTGCCTGGGACAACGCCAAGAAGTCCATCGAAGACGGCTTCCGCGCCAAGGACGGCAAGGTCTACGGCAAGGGCACCGAGATGCACCACGCCGCCGTCGTCGGCGACACCGTGGGTGACCCGTTCAAGGACACCGCTGGTCCTTCCCTCAACATCCTCATCAAGCTGATGAGCGTGGTGGCCTTGGTCATCGCTCCGCTCATCGCGCTCTCCTAAACCTTTTGCAGCCGGGCGGAGCACCCTGCTCCGTCCACCCTCCGCGGGGAGGTGTAAAACCCGCCCTCGACCGGGCGGGCAGCCTCCCCCGAAACGTCCAAGTGGAGGAACCCAGGACGATGATCATCCATGAGTACGAGAACACGCTGATCTACCACCCGGATGCCCCGGAGTCGGAGATCAAGCGCATCACCGAACGCCTCGACGGCGTCATCGCGAGCTTCGATGGCACCAAGCTCTTCCACGACCACTGGGGCGTGCGGAAGCTGGCCTACCCCATCCAGAAGCAGGCTCGCGGCAACTACTTCCACATGGGCTTCGTCGCCCAGGCCGACTGCATCGCCGAGCTCGAGCGCATCATGCGCATCGAGTCCCACGTGGTGCGCTTCCTCACCGTGCGCCTGCACGAGGATGTCGAGATCGAGGAGCGCAAGCTGGCCGCCAGCAACCGCGTTGCCGTGATGAGCGCCGACGACGAAGAAGAGGAGCGCGACCATCGCGATCGCCGTCGCCCGTCGCACCGCCATGGGGCTCCCGCCAAGCCGGCTCCCGCCGCCGAGGCCAAGCCCGCCGCCGAGCCCAAGCCTGACGCCGAGCCCAAGGCCGCCGAAGGCACCGACGCCAGCCCCAGCCAGGACAACTAGGAGGACACCATGCGTAGAGGTCGTTCCCGTCGCAAGGTCTGCCGGTTCTGCGCCGACAAGAAGACCACCATCGACTACAAGGATCCCAAGCTGCTCAAGTACTTCATCACCGAGCGCGGCAAGATCGTTCCCCGGCGCATCTCCGGTAACTGCGCCCGTCACCAGCGCGAGATCGCCACCGCCATCAAGCGCGCGCGGCACATCGCCCTGTTGCCCTACGTGGCCGCGGACTAGGAGGACAGCATGAAGGTCATCCTCCAGCAGGACTTCGAAGGCCTCGGCCGCATCGGTGACATCGTCAAGGTGTCCGATGGCTACGCCTTCAACTTCCTCATCCCGCGGGGCATCGCCGTGCAGGCCGCCGAAGGCTCTGTGCGCCAGATGGAGCACCTGCAGCGAGTCACCGAGCTCAAGCGCAAGACCATGCTCGAGCAGGCCCGGGTCGAGGCGGATCGCATCAACGGCACCGCCGTGTCCCTCAAGCGGCTGGCCGGCGAAGAGGACAAGCTCTTCGGCTCGGTCACCAACCGGGACATCGCCGAGGCCCTCGAGGCCGAAGGCATCGTTATCGACAAGCGCGACATCGTCCTCGAGGAACCCATCCGCGCGATCGGCGTCTACAACGTCCCCGTGCGCATCCATCGAGACGTCGAGGCCAAGCTCAAGGTATACGTGATCCGCGAGTAGCCCACCTCTCTTTCCTGCGCGCCCGGCTGCCGCTGCAGTCGGGCGCTTCTGCGTCCTCACCCACCTACGCTCCCACCGAGTCCGCCCACCATGGACGACACCCCCGCGCTGCCCCACTCCATCGACGCCGAGCGTGCCGTGCTCGGTTCCGTCCTGCTCGATCCCAAGCTGCTCGATCCCGTCACCGAGGTGATCGACGCGGACATGTTCTACCGTGAGGCCCACGGGCGGCTGTTTCGGCTGCTGCTGGAGATGGCCGAGAAAGGGGAGACCCCCGACCCCCTCACCGTGGTGGACCGGGTGCTCGCCAGTGGTGACGAGCAGGGCTTCGGTGGCGTGGCCTACATCAGCTCCCTGCCGGAGCTCGTGCCCTCGACCCAGAACGTCGAGGTCTACGCGCGGCTGGTCCGGGACAAGGCTGTGCGGCGCCGTCTGCTCGAGGTGGCGCAGCAGATCGGCGAGTCGGTGCGCAGCGAGTCCGATCTCGACCAACTGCTCGATGGTGCCGAGACCTCGGTGTTCGAGGTGTCCCAGAAGCGGGGCGCCAAGGACTGGCATGCCCTGCCTATGCTCGTGGGAGAGGAGTGGAAGCGCATCCAGCGGCTGGCGGAGCGCCAGAGCTCGGTCACGGGCATCACCACGGGCTTCGTGGATCTCGACGAGAAACTCAGCGGCTTTCAGCGCTCGGATCTCATCATCCTGGCCGCCCGCCCTGCCATGGGCAAGACCGCGCTGGCCCTGAACTTCGCTCGCCATGCGGCCATGGAGGGACACGTCACGGTGGGGGTCTTCTCCCTCGAGATGCCCCGGGGACAGCTGGCTACACGCATGCTGTGCGCCGAGAAGCAGATCGACGCTTCCCGGGTGCGCTCTGGGCGCCTGTCCCGCAAGGACGACTGGCCCAAGCTCGCCGACGCCGTCGAGGCGCTGCACCAGGCCCCCATCCACATCGACGACACGCCGGGCCTCACGGTCACTCAGCTGCGCTCCAAGGCCCGCCGGCTGAAGTCCGAGTACAAGGACCTGGGTCTGATCGTCGTGGACTACCTGCAGCTCATGCAGGGCTCCGGCGGACCCCGGGAGAGCCGCGAGCAGGCCATCTCGGGCATCAGCCGCGGGCTCAAGGCCCTGGCCAAGGAGCTCGACATCGCCGTGATCTCCCTGGCCCAGCTCAACCGCGGCGTGGAGTTGCGGCCCGACAAGCGCCCCATGATGGCCGACCTGCGCGAGTCTGGCGCCATCGAGCAGGACGCCGATCTGGTGCTCTTCATCTACCGCGACGAGTACTACAACAAGGAAGACCTGGACAACAAGGGCAAGGCCGAGGTCATCATCGGCAAGAACCGGCACGGGCCTACGGGCAAGATC
>CAYZDQ010000082.1:0-7526 GCA_964476955.1 uncultured Anaerolineaceae bacterium | reverse complement strand
CTCGGGGGCGGGCTCGGGGGCGGGTTCGGGAGCAGGTTCGGAGGCGGCTTCAGGAGCGGGGGCAGGTTCCAGCGTGGACGTGGGCGCGTCAGCCGCGGGCTCGTCCCCATTGCGACGTAGCGAGAGGCGCCGAGCGCGACTGCCCACGTCTGCCGGCGCCAGCAGGCCGTAGAGACGCTGGCGCAGCTCATCCTCATCGAGACCACGGATGATGGTCGAACCCACGGCCAGGCTGATGGTGCCGCTCTCCTCGCTGACCACGATGGCGAGCGCGTCGGTCTGCTCGGTCACACCCAGCGCGGCACGATGGCGCGTGCCGTACTGCTCCATCGAGGCATCACGTTCGGCCAGAGGCAGCATCACGCCGGCGGCCACGATCTCGTCGCTGCGCACGAGCACGGCCCCGTCGTGCAGCGGGTAGCCAGGGGCGAAGAGCGAGGCCAGCAGCTCGGCCGAGAGGTCGGCGTGCATGACCACGCCCGTCTCGGCCATGTCGCCAAGACCTGTATCCCGCTCGACCACGATGAGCGCACCGGTGCGCCGGCGAGTGAGCTTGGCGGCCGAGGCCGCGAGCAGCCCGGCCTCGCGCTGGTAGCCCGTATCGGAGGCGCCGATGAGTGCCCACGAGCCGACCCGGCCGAGACGGTCGAGCGCACGCCGCAGCTCGGGCTGGAAGATGACCACGAGCGCGACGAGGCCGACCACGGCGCCGGTTTGGAGGATGCCCGAGAGCAGACGCAGGTCGAGCTCGAGGGCGAAGACGTAGACGGCGTAGACGATGGCGGCGCCGATGGCCAGCCGGACCGCGCGCGTGCCCTGGATCAGGCGCAGCACGAGATAGATGAGGACCGCGGTCAGGAAGATATCGAGCAGCGCACTCGGTTCGATCCGCAGGTCCGCAGCTAGGTCATGCAACTGGTCCATTCGCGGCTGAGACTACCACCGCCGTGGAGCGGTGGAGCCAGGCTCGCCGGGCGCTCAGGCGCCGCCGGCGGCCAGACGCTCCAGCTCGGGCGCGTGCTTGCGGAAGTCGCCGGCCAGCGCCATGAGGGCGTTGCGCCGCCGCGGATCGTCATCGATGTCCAGGCGGTGCTTGATGAGCTTGGCCCGCTGCACCCCCAGCTCGGTCCAGCCCTGGCGCAGGTAGAGCATGGTCATGACGAAGTGGATGTCGATATTGCCCGGTTGGGCCTCCAGCCCCCGCAGGCAGGCGTCGAGCGCGCCGTCGTAGTCGTTGACCGCGGCGAAGCCGTTGGCAGCGGTGAGGTAGGCTGCCGCCGCGATGCCGAGGTCGCCCTTGGCGCGAGCGACGGCGCCGTTGGTCACGTGCCGTTCGATCTCCAGCAGCCGCGGGTCCGCCTCACCACGGCCGCCGCGACCGGCACGCTCCATGGCTTCGAGCTCCGACGCCCGGACACCGACGTCGCGGGCCTCGGCCGTGCGTCCCCCAGCGGCCAGGGCCGCGGCCTTGCCCCGCATCGCGGCGATGTCGGAGGGGGCACGCTTGAGCGCTTCGTCGAAGGCCTGCACGGCCTCCTTGGGCTGCTCCATCTAGAGCAGGACCGCGCCCATGCGTAGGTAGGGCAGTGGGCGGTCCGGAGCCAGTGCGCCCGCCTGCTCGTAGTGGCCGATGGCCTCGCGCGGGCGGCCCTTGACCACAGCCACGTGGCCTCGCTGCAGGGCGTCCTTGTAGCGCGTGGAGACAGGATCGCTCATGGACACCAGCATCGGGCATCAAGAAGCCCGGGACGATGCCACGAAGGTCCCGGGCTGCTGATAGGTGTGGTGGCCGGTGGTCCGGGGTGGTTCGGCCACCCCGGCCGGTCGAGTCGCCGCGGATCGCGCGACGGTAGCGCCCCTAGCGCTTGGTGAACTGCGGCGCCTTGCGGGCTCGCTTGAGGCCGTACTTCTTGCGCTCCTTCATGCGCGGATCGCGCGAGAGGAGGCCGGCCTGGCGCAGCGGCACGCGCGCCTCCGGGTCCGACTGCAGGATGGCTCGAGCGATGCCATGGCGGATGGCGCCGGCCTGGCCGTGGTGGCCACCGCCGTGCACCTTGATCATGGCGTTGAACTTGCCCTCGGTCCCGGTGACCCGGAAGGGCATGAGGATGTCCGTGAGGTCTACCGCGTTGCCGAAGTGCTCCTCCAGGCTGCGGCCGTTGACCACGACCTCACCCTCGCCGGCGAGCAGCCGGACGCGGGCGATCGCCGTCTTGCGGCGGCCGGTGCCCTCGTGGAAGGTGACCTGGTTCATCAGTTGACGCCTCCTGCCGGAGCGGGAACCGGCTGCTGTGCCTCATGCGGGTGATCCTTGCCGGCGTAGACCTTGAGCTTGCGCAGCTGCTGGGTGCCGAGGCGCGTGTGGGGCACCATGCCCTTGACCGCGCGACGGACGACCTCCTCGGGTCGACGATCCAGCAGGTGGCTCAGCTTCTCCTCGCGGAAACCGCCGGGATAGCCGCTGTGCCGGTAGTAGTACTTCGACTCCAGCTTGTTGCCGGTGACCTTGATCTTCTCGGCGTTGATGACGATGACGTGATCACCGGTGTCGATGTGCGTCGAGTACGTCGGCTTGTGCTTGCCGGTCAGCAGTCGCGCCACACGCGTGGCGAGACGGCCGAGCGTCTGACCGTCGGCATCGACGACCAGCCACTGGCGTTCGATCTCACTTGCCTTTGGCGTGTAGGTCCTGCTCATGGCCCCTGTCATGCTTCCTTGTCGTTGACTGTTGTCGTTGTCTTCCCTTGGCTGGGACCGATCGCGACCCGGCGCAGGCAGAGCCCGCGCGCGGGGACGATGGCCCCGTCGAAGGCCCGCCCCGGCGAGTGCATCTCGCTGACGAGGTCCTCCGCGGTGGCCCGGCCCATCCCGATGCGGATGAGCGCGGCCGCGATGCTGCGCACCATCTGTCGCAGGAAGGCGTCGCCGGCCACGTCGATCGTGACCAGGTGGCCCCGCCTGCGGACCCGGAGCTCGTAGAGCGTCCGGACCGAGGTGTGCTGAACGTGCCCGAAGGCCGAGAAGTCATGCCGGCCGACCAGGTGCTGGGCGGCGGCATCCATGGCCTCGGCATCGAGGCGTTCATCGAGCTCGTAGTGGTAGCGGTTGCCGATCGGCTTCCGCGGACCCGTCCAGATGCTGTAGCGGTACTCCCGCCGCGTCGCGGCGCGACGTGGATCGAAGTCGAGCGCCACCCGCGTCAGAGGACCGATCGCGACATCGGGTGGCAACAGCGACCCGATGGCTTGACCGAGCTCCGAAGCGGTCATGTCCCAGTGCCAGGTGAATGCGATCACCTGCCCTGTGGCATGCACCCCGGCGTCCGTCCGACCGGCCGCTTTGATCCGGAAGGCGGGCTCACCCGATAGGTAGGCCAACGCGCGTTCCAGCTCTCCCTGGACGGTCCGACGTCCAGGCTGGGCCTGGAAGCCGGCGAACTCAGTGCCGTCGTATTGGACCCGAGCGCGGTACCGCACGGGGCCGCCCTCTCGGGCGTGCTTCATCTTGTCCCTCGCGCCCCGGCGCACCACGCGCCCGGACCTCCGGGTTGGCTAGACCAGCTCGAGCTGGACCATCGGAGCGTTGTCGCCGGGCCGGGGGCCAAGCTTGACGATCCGGGTGTAGCCCGAGTTGCGATCCCCGTAGCGGGGAGCGATCTCGTCGTAGAGCTTCTCGATGACCAGCGGCTCATCGGGCAGCTCGGCCACGATGCGGCGCCGGTCGGCGAGGTTCCCACTCTTGGAGAGCGTGATCACACGCTCCACCATGCCGCGCACTTCCTTGGCGCGAGCTTCGGTGGTCTTGATCTGTTCGTAGCGCAGCACGCTCACGATGAGGTTGGCGTACATGGCCATGCGCGGCGCGGTCTTGCGTCCGAGCTTGCGGCCATCGATGCGGTGAGCCATCGGCTAGACGTCCTCCTCGCCCGCGTCAACGTCGTCCTCGACCTCCTCGGCGTCCGCGTCGAAGCCTTCGAGCGCCTCGTCCTCCGGCGGCAGGAAGCCGCGCATACGCAGGCGTTCCTTCATCTCGTCGAGGGACTTCTTGCCGAAGTTGCGCATCCGCAGCAGGTCCTCGTCCTGGAGCTGCAGCAGCTGGCCGACCTTGACGATGTTGTTGCGCTTGAGCGAGTTGTAGGCCCGCATGGGCAGGTCCAGGTCCTCGATGGGCATGTCCAGCACGTTGGGCGGCAGCGTCTCCGCGCCGCTCACGGCCTCGACCTCGCTGGTGAGCTGGCGGCCGGCCGTGGTGAACTGGCCGAACTGCTCCACGAGCATCTCCGCGGCGCGCGAGAGCGCTTCCTCCGGGGAGATGGTGCCGTCGGTCTCGATGACCAGGGTCAGCTTGTCGTAGTTGGTGACCTGGCCCACGCGCGTGTTCTCGACGTGATAGTCGACCTTGCGCACGGGCGTGAAGATGGCATCGACGGGGATGACGCCGATGGGCAGGCCTTCCTTGGTGTCCTCGGCGGACAGGTAGCCCGTACCGCGCTCCACGGTCAGGTCCATCTCGATGGTCGCGTCCGGCTCCAGCGTCAGGATGTGCTGGTCCGGGTTGACGATCTCGACATCGGCGGACTCGACGATGTCGGCGGCGGTGACAGGGCCCGCGCCGCTCTTGACCAGCTTCAGCTGGGTCGGATGCGGGACGTAGCTCTTGAGGCGCAGCCGCTTGAGGTTGAGGAGGATCTGGATGACATCCTCCTTGACCCCGGCGATGGTGCTGAACTCATGGCTGACGTCACGGATCTGCACCGACGTGACGGCGGCGCCCTCGAGGGACGAGAGCAGCACACGCCGAAGCGCGTTGCCTAGCGTGACGCCGTAGCCGGCGCGTAGCGGGCTCGCCTCGTACTTGCCGTACGTCTCAGTCTCGAGCTCCTCGACGGACTCGATCTGGGCGTTCTCCAACTCGATCATTTGGTGGCGCTACCTCGAGTAGTACTCGACCACGAGCTGCTCGTTGAGCTCGAGCGGCATCTGGTCGCGGGTCGGCAAGGCGGTGACGGTACCGACGAGCTTGTCGGCGTCAACGTTGACCCAGTCGGGCTTCTGGGCGCCACCGATGGCGTCCTTCAGCTGCTTGAAGTATTCGGTCTTGCGGCTGGTGCCACGGACCTCGATCTTGTCGCACTCACGGACGCGGAACGAGGGGATGTTGGTGCGCACGCCGTTGACGTCGAAGTGGCCGTGGCCGACCAGCTGACGCGCCTGGGCGCGGCTGCTGGCGAAGCCCATCCGGTACACGACGTTGTCGAGACGCGTCTCGAGCAGACGCAGCAGGTTCTCACCGGTCACGCCTGGGCGCGACGCGGCGGTGTCGTAGTACTTCTTGAAGGGCCGCTCGTTGACGTTGTAGATGCGGCGCACCTTCTGCTTCTCGCGCAGCTGGATGCCGTAGTTGGACATCTTGCGGCGACGGATGCCGTGCTGGCCGGGCGGGGTGCCACGGCGCTCGAAGGGGCACTTCTTGGTGTAGCACTTGCTGCCCTTGAGGTACAGCTTCATGCCTTCGCGCCGGCAGAGGCGGGAGACTGGTCCGCGATATCGAGCCATGACTAGCCTCTCAGACGCGGCGCCGCTTGGGGGCGCGGCAGCCGTTGTGCGGGAGTGGGGTGACGTCGGTGATGGCGCTGACCTCCAGGCCGGCGGCCTGCAGCGAGCGGATGGCCTGCTCGCGACCGGAGCCGGGGCCCTTCACGAAGACCTCGATCTGGCGCATGCCATGCTCCATGGCGCGCTTGGCGGCACCATCGGCGGCGAGGGCGGCGGCGTACGGGGTGGACTTGCGGGAGCCCTTGAACCCGGCTGTGCCGGCGCTGCCCCAGGCCACCACTGCACCACTGAGGTCCGTGATCGTCACGATCGTGTTATTGAAGGTCGCCTGGATATGAACATGCCCCGAAGGGATGTTCTTCTTCTCCTTGCGCCTGGACTTCGTGGCGCGCTTTCGTTCCGCCATCGATCGAGTGTCTCTCCTGCGTGGCGCCGCGCGGTCGACCGGCTACTGGGGCCGGGCCGCGGCGGCGGTCGTGGTTACTTCTTGCGTCGGACGCCGACGGTCTTCTTGGGACCGCGTCGCTGACGTGCGTTGGTCTTGGTGCGCTGGCCGCGGACCGGCAGGTTGCGCCGGTGTCGCAGGCCGCGGTAGGAACCGATCTCGGTCAGCCGCTTGATGTTCATGGCCGTCTCACGTCGGAGGTCGCCCTCGACGGTGTAGCGGCGGTCGATGATTTCGCGCAGACGGTTGACCTGCTCGTCAGTGAGGTCGCGGACGCGGGTGTCCGGATTCACGTTGGCCTGTGCGAGGACCTTCTGGCTGGTGGGCAGCCCGATCCCATAGATGTAAGTCAGCGCGATCTCCACCCGCTTCTCGCGGGGGATATCGATGCCGGCGATACGTGCCACCGTTCCTCCTAGCCCTGGCGCTGCTTGTGCTTGGGGTTCACACAGATGACCATCACACGGCCCTTCCGACGAACCACCTTGCAGCGCTCACAGCGCCTCTTAACCGATGCAGAGACCTTCACGTCGTTCTCTCGCGTCCTACTTGAGTCGATAAGTGATGCGTCCGCGGGAGAGGTCATATGGCGACAGCTCGACGCGAACGCGATCGCCGGGGAGGATACGAATGAAGTTCATCCGCAGCTTGCCGCTGATGTGTGCCAGCACCTGATGCTTGTCCTCGAGCTCGATCCGGAACATGGTGTTCGGCAAGGGCTCGATGACCGTGCCCTCGACCTCGATTGCATCTCGCTTAGCCACAGGCGACCGCTAGACCCCGACTACTTGTTGGAATGAGCGCCCAAGGCCGGAACCGGGATGGTCGGTTGGGCGCCAGCAAGCGCCGGGACATCCCCGGCGCGCGAAGGATGAGTGTATCAGAACTCCACGAGAACCGGCAACCGCCAGCCGGTGCGCGCTCATGCGCTCACCTGGGCCGGGGCCGTGAGGCCCTCGATGGACTCGCCGGCGGCCAGCGTCAGGATGCGCGGACCGTCGGCGGTGATGGCGATGGTGTGCTCCCAGTGGGCGGCCAGGCTGCCGTCCGCGGTAGCCACGGTCCAGCCATCCGACTTGACCCTGGTCTCGAAGGAGCCGACCGTGAACATGGGCTCGATAGCGATGCACAGGCCGGGCTCGATGACTCGGCCGCGGCGACCGGTGCGGTAGTTGGTGACCTGCGGCTCCTCGTGCATCTCGTTGCCGATGCCGTGCCCGACGTAGCCGCGGACGATGCCGTAGCCGGCAGCGGTGCCGACGTCCTCGATAGCGCCGGCCACGTCCTCGAGCGTGTTCCCGGGGATCGAGGCCTTCACGCCCGCGAGCATGCCCGCGCGCGTGACCTCGGAGAGCGCACGCATCTCCCGGGGCACGTCGCCCAGCAGGAACGTGCGCGCGGAGTCGCCGTGCCAGCCGTCGACATCCGCACCACAGTCGACCGAGACCATCATGCCCTCCTCGATGACTCGGTCATCGGGGATGCCATGGACGACCTCGTCGTCGATGCAGATACAGGTAGCGTGC
>CAYZDQ010000081.1:0-7566 GCA_964476955.1 uncultured Anaerolineaceae bacterium | reverse complement strand
TACATCGTGCGTATCGTGCGCGACCCGCGGGACGTGGCGCTGTCGCTCGCGGGTGTGCCCTTCGCCAAGGACTCGGTGGTGGGCAATCTCGTGCGCGTCGATCACGACGACCGGGTCTCTCGTGAGCGCATCGAGGCCGACGAACGAGCGATGACGCTGCGCTACGAGGACCTCGTGACCGAGCCGGAGCGAGAGCTGCGCCGGATATGTGCCTTCATCGGCGAAGAGTACGAGCCGGCCATGCTCGACTCGCGCGGGACCGCGTCTCGGGTCGCCGCCGACCACGAGTGGTGGAAGGAGTCCGTGTCTGGTCCGCTCAACAGCACCAGCGTCGGACGCTGGCAGAGCGAGATGTCCACCGACGCCCAGCGTTTCGCAGCGGTGCACCTCGCGGACTACCTGCGCGAGCATGGCTACGAGGGCGCTCGCGCCCCGCGTGGCGAGGTCGCGCTGCTGCCCGGGGGCGATGCGGTCGGGCCCGGCAACGAAGGACTGCTGCTGGGGCTGGCGCGCCGCGATCTGGCGGTGGTGCGGCCCAGCCCGGCCACACCCATGGCCCAGCACCGCCAGCCACACCTCGTCTTCGTCGGGGTCAAGGGTCAGCTCGATCCCGCTCGCGGCGGTTCGGTCGCCCGGCGCGTGCTGGGACTGGCGCTGCTCGGGACCGGGCTGTTGGTACGGCGGCTGCAGGGTCGTCCCATGCTGTGGGTCCGCTCCGCCACCCTGCGCGAGCGCCGCGAGAGGGACCCCGGGGAACGACTGCTGGCGCTGCTGCTGCGGGCGCTCGCGCGTGAGGTCGCGCGCGACGAGGTGCCGGCGCTGGTGGATGGCGCCGGGGTCGGCCGTGGATAGCCTGCTCAGCAACGAGGATCTGTTCACCTCCGCGGGTCGCTACGGCTACCTCCATCCCAGCTACGCCGAGTCCTTCGTCGAGGTCGGTGAGGTGCGCCATCTGCGCCGCAGCGGCAGCTGGCTGCTGACCCGCACGATCGCCGGCAGCGACCGCCGCGATGCGCTCGTCGGCTTCCCGCGGCTGATCTGCCGCGACTGGGTGGGGCTGGTGGAGGACCTGACCGAGACCGCCGCCCTCGCCGATGTCGTCACCGTCAGCGCCGTGACCGATCCGCTCGCGGGCGTAGATGAGGAGCTGCTGCGACCCGCCTTCGGGGATCTCGTACGCGTGGACGCGCAGCACTACCTGGCCGACCTCGTGTCCTTCTGGCCTGCCCGAGAGCATCGGCGCGCGGTGCGCGAGGCCATGCGGCTCGTGGACGTCGAGGTCGAGGACGCGCCCACCGACTTCCTCTCGCGCTGGGAGGCGGTCACGTCCGAGCCTCTGCCCGGAGTCGCGCTGGGCCTGGGCCGCGACGGTCTTGCGCGACAGCTGGCGCTGCCCGGCTGCGTGAGCTTCAGCGTCTTCGCCGAGGACGGTCCGGTCGCGGCCGCCGTGATCTACGTCAGCGGTGATCATGCCTACGTGCACGCCCTGGCCGCTACCGAGCTGGGCCTCCAGCTCGGAGCCCGTCATGCGCTGGTGCAGACGATGGTCGAGGACATGGGCGGACGCGGGCTGCGCTTCCTCGATCTGGGCGCTTCGCAGCACGATCCTGCCTTCATGGACGGCTGGACCGAGCTGACCCGACCTGCCTATCGCTGCGGCCGCATCGTGGACCGTGTGGCCTACGACGCGCTGGCGGCGGCAGGCGGCACCGCCGGCAGCGCGGTCTTCCCGGCCTACCGCGACCCCACCGCTAGACTCGGCGAATGAGGATCCTCGTCACTGGCGGCGCCGGCTTCATCGGCTCCAACTTCATCCACCGGCGCCTGGCCGCGACCGACGACAGCATCATCGTCGTCGACAAGCTCACCTACGCCGGCAACCCGGCCAATCTCGATGGGCTCTCCGATGACCCGGCATACGGCGACCGTTACCGCTTCGTGCAGGCGGACATCGCCGACGAGCCACTGATGAAGGAGCTGGCGGCTGAGTCGGACGCCATCGTCAACTTCGCGGCCGAGTCGCACGTGGACCGCTCCATCCTCGAGCCGACCGCGTTCCTGCACACCGGCGTGATGGGTGTGTACGCGCTGCTGGAGGCGGCGCGGACGGCAGCCGACAAGCGTGGCGGCGATCTCCGCCTGCTGCAGGTCTCCACCGACGAGGTCTATGGGCCCGTGCCCGAGGGTCTGTCCGTGGAGTCCGATCCAATCCGACCGACCTCGCCCTACAGCGCGGCCAAGGCTGCCGGGGAGCATCTCGTGGCGGCCTACCACGAGACGCACGCGCTCGACACGGTCATCACCCGCGGCGCCAACACCTACGGTCCCAACCAGTATCCAGAGAAGCTCATCCCGCTCTTCGTCACCAACGCCCTCGACGATGAGCAGCTGCCGATGTACGGCGACGGCATGCAGCGGCGTGACTGGCTCTACGTGGCTGACCATGCCGATGGCATCGGTACCGCTCTCGACCACGGTGAAGCGGGGGCTGCCTACAACGTCTGCGGCGATGGCATCGAGCGGCCCAATCGCGCCGTGACCGAAGCCATCCTCGGGCACCTGGGCAAGCCCTGGTCGCTGGTGCGCACCGTGCCCGACCGGCCTGGCCATGATCGCCGCTACGCCCTCGACGGGTCACGCCTCAAGGGCCTCGGATGGTCGCCGCGGGTCGCGTTCGAGGACGGCATCGCGCGCACGGTCGACTGGTATGCCGAGCACCGCGACTGGTGGGAGCCCATCAAGTCGGGGGAGTGGAACGAGTACTACAAGGCCCAGTACGCCTGGCGCCTGGAGCAGTCCACCGACGCCTGAGCCATCGCCGGCGCTCGTGCGCACGCGAGGAACCGGCCTGACACGCTAGACTGCGGCGGCGCGGAACAGCGACGGGATGTCCCCTGTGTACGCCGCTGCGCCGCTGCATCCCGTGACCCGACCACACCGGAGAACCGTCCTCGCATGACCTCGCCGAACGACCCGCCGCAGGAGTCCCTCCGCGACCGACTCTCGAACCGCATCTCGACGGACAAGAGCGGCCGCTACCTCGACGCTGAGGCGCAGCACACGCGCAACGTCAGCTGGATGTTCTACGGCTTCATCGTGATCATCATCGTCATCATCGCGGGCGGACTGCTCTACGGCTTCTGGGAATCCAATCTCAAGCCGGTGGCCAGCGTCTCGGGCTCCGACATCAGTCGCGGCGATCTCGACGGCCGCATCAAGCTGCTGCAGTTCCGTGCCGATCGCGCCAGCGAGCAGACCGCCGCGGCCCTCGCAGCCGGCACCATCGACGCCGACCTCGCCAACCGTCGCTTCACCATCGCCGGCAACGCCACCCCCACCAACGATGCCGACACGCTGACCGGGCTGGTCGACCTGCTCTACAAGGAGCAGCTGGCTGCGGACGAGGGCGTGACCCTCAGTGATGACGAGCTGCAGGCCGCGATCGCGGCGGACGGCACCTTCGCGGAGGCTCGCCAGGTCGACGCCATCATCGTCTCCACCGAAGAGCTGGACCAGGGCTTCGCCGGCACCGACGAGAGCCTCGCCGATGCCCGTGAGCGTGCGGCCGGGGCCGCAGACGAGCTGGCCGCAGGTGGCGACCCCACCGAGATCGCCGAGACCTACGGTCCCGCCCAGCATCAGTCCGCCTGGATCACGTACGACGACCTCGTGGACACGGCCTGGGCCGACCGCATCTTCGCTGCCGCTGAGGGCGACACCACCGAGCTCGTCGAGGACAGCGCCGGTTACCAGCTCATCGCCCTCGTCAACGGCATCGTCGCCGAACAGCCCGACGCGGGCTTCGCGGAGGCCGTCAACGCCGCGGTCGGCGAAGGAGCCCATCGCGACCAGGTGGAGCTGGAGGCACTGGCGGACAAGCTCGAGCAGCAAGTGGTCGACGAGGCACTCGCCGCCGAGTACGAGCAGTTCCAGCTGGCCGAGATCTTCATCGAGCGCAACCTGGGCAACCCCGACGACACGGTCGGTGAAGCCAGGGCCAGCCACATCCTGTACCAGCCCGAGACGCCCACCGACGACGAGGGGGTGGCCACGGCCCTGGCCGATCTGCCCGCCGACGACCCTGCCTGGGAAGCGGCCGAAGCAGAGGCGCAGGCCGCTGCCGACGAGCTGGCGGCCATCGTGGATGTCGATGAGCGCATGACCGCCTTCACCGAGCGTGCCGTCGCCGAGAGCGATGGACCCAGTGGCCCCGACGGCGGCGACCTGGGCTGGTTCCCGCGCGAGGCCATGGTCAGCGAGTTCGGTGACGCCATCTGGGAGAACGTGGACCCCACGCAGGGCGACATCATCGGCCCGGTGCGCACCGAGTTCGGCTGGCACGTCATCCTCTTCGACGAGTTCCGCTCGTCTCTCGACGTCCGCGTCAAGGACGTCCAGGCCGCGCTGGCCGAGGACGGCGCCGACTTCGCCTCGGTCGCCGCCGAGTACTCCGACGGACCAGAGGCCGCCGACGGCGGCGAGACCGGCTGGCACGTGGCCGAGTTCCTCGACGATGAGACCTACCTGAACCTCAGCATCCTCGAACTCGGCCAGCCCTCGGAGCCGATCGACGGCAGCGACGGCTACCGCATCTACCAGAAGCTGGACGAGGCTTCGCTGCCGCTCGCGGACCAGGATGCCGCCGGCGTGAAGGCCAGCGCCTTCGGCGAGTGGTACGACGATCGCTACTTCGAAGCCGTGGACGACGGCACCATCACCATCGACGAGTCGGTCTATGGGTAGCGCCGGGACCGGTGCCTGCGTCTGGTTCACCGGTCTCTCCGGCTCGGGCAAGTCGACCACCGCGGACGCGCTGGTGCCGCTGCTCGAAGCCCGCGGCCGCACCGTCACGGTGCTCGATGGCGATGTCGTGCGTACGCACCTGACCAAGGGCCTCGGCTTCAACAAGGAGGACCGCGACACCAACGTCCGTCGCGTGGGCTACGTGGCGAGCGAGATCGTGCGCCACGGTGGCCTCGTGGTGGCGGCGCTCGTGAGCCCCTACCGCGAGACTCGCGCGGAGGTGCGCGAGATGGTGGGCGAGGGCTACATCGAGATCTTCGTGGACACACCGCTCGAGCTGGTCGAGAAGCGTGACGTCAAGGGCTGGTACGCGAAGGCGCGCGCGGGTGAGGTCAAGGAGTTCACCGGCGTGTCCGACCCGTACGAGCCGCCGCTCGACCCGGAGATGACGTTGACCACGACCGACACCACGCCCAGGTCCAACGCGCAGCTGGTGGTCGAGTACCTGGAGTCGCGCGGCATCGTGGCTCCGGCCTAGGCGACCGTGGCCGAACCCGTGCTGCAGACCGCGCTCGCGGCCCTCTTCGAGCGCGCCGGCGCCGACCCTGCCGAAGGCGTGCAGCTCATCGCGCTCGACCGGCTCGTGGCCCGACCGTTCGATGCGGGCATGGCCCTGGTGATCCTGCCGCCGGTCGGCGACCCGCCCACGGCGGACGACCCCTACGCCCTGCTGCCGGGTCGGCATGGTCACGGGGGCGATCCGATCTCGCTGCTCCATCGCCTGTATCCGCCCGACCATCCGGTCACCGGCACCGGCTACGACACCACCGTCGCTACCGTCACCGCCGAGGTGCTGGCCGCCAGCCCGCACTTCCTGCCGGCGCTGGCACCGGACGCCAACCCGGCCTCCACCTTCGGCCTGCCCTGGCTCGTGCATCGGCTGCGCCAGCCCGACGGATGCCCCTGGGACCGGGAGCAGGACCACCAGACGCTCAAGCCGTTCCTCATCGAGGAGGCCTACGAGGTCTACGACGCCATCGACCTCGGCGTCGGCCCGGACCTGGCCGAGGAGCTCGGCGATCTCCTGCTGCAGGTGGTGCTGCACGCGCAGTACGCCGCGGAGGAGGGGGTCTTCGACATGTCCGACGTGCAGCGCGCGGTGACCACGAAGATCATCAGCCGCCACCCGCACGTGTTCGCCGACGTCGTGGCCGACACTCCCGAGGAGGTCATCCGCAACTGGGAGCAGCTGAAGGCGGCCGAGCGCACCGCCAACGGCAAGCCCGTCCGCGACCCGGAGATGCCTGACGCCTTCAAGGGCCTGTCGAAGTCGTTGCCGGCACTGGCCTACGCCGACGAGATGCAGGAACGCGCGGCTGCGCTGGGGCTTGACTGGCCGGACCTCGAGGGTGTCATCGACAAGCTGGCCGAAGAGGCGACCGAGCTGCTCGAAGCCCGCGACGAGGATCACCGGCGCGAGGAGTACGGCGACGTCATGTTCGTGCTCGTCAACATCGGGCGCAAGCTCGGCATCGACCCCGAAGCCGCGCTACGGTCTGCCAGTCGGAAGTTCGCCTCGCGCTTCGCGCGGGTGGAGCTGCTGGCAGAGAAGGACGGAGTAGAGCTCAAGGCACTGGGACTCGACGCGCTCGATGACCTGTGGCAGTTGGCCAAACGAGAAGAGACGATCGAGAAGGAGAGTCGATGAGCATCGGAGGAGGCGCGCGTTTCCGCGTCGACGGCCGCACGCCCGGGCAGATGCGCCCGGTGAACGTGCAGATGGACGTGCAGAAGTGGGCTACCGCGTCGCTGATCTGGAAGCAGGGCGACACCCACGTGCTCTGCTCGGCCACCGTCGAGGACCGTATCCCGCCGTTCCTGCGGGGCAAGGGTGTGGGCTGGGTCACGGCCGAATACGCGATGCTGCCGACGGCTACCTCCGATCGCATGCAGCGCGAGTCGGTGAAGGGCAAGCTCGGCGGGCGGACCTACGAGATCCAGCGGCTCATCGGTCGCTCCCTGCGTGGTGTCGTGGACACCTCGGCCATGGGTGAGCGCACCGTGACCATCGACTGCGACGTCATCCAGGCCGACGGCGGCACTCGCTGCGCCTCGATCACCGGCGGCTACGTGGCCCTGGTGCTGGCGCTGCGCAAGGCAGGCCTGGAGCGGGCCATCGTGAGTAAGATCGCGGCCATCAGCGTGGGCCTCATCGAGGGCCAGGGCCTGCTCGATCTCGAGTACCGCGAGGACTCCAGCGCGGACGTCGACTTCAACGTCATCGGCACCGACGCAGGCACCTACGTCGAGCTGCAGGGCACCGCCGAGGGGGCGCCCTTCGCCAAGGCCCAGATGGACGAGCTGCTCGGCCTCGCGGACAACGGCTTGAAGAAGCTCTTCGAGATCCAAGACGCCGTGCTCGCCGGAGAGGCGGCGAAGGCCGAGGCATGACCCGGCGGCTGCTGGTGGCCTCGCGCTCCCGACACAAGGTCGCCGAGCTGTACGAGCTGCTCGACCTGGCTGAAGACGTGGTGCTGGTCACGCCCGACGAAGCCGGGGTCGAGGGCGAGCCGGTGGAGGACGCGGACTCGTTCGAGGGCAACGCGGAGATCAAGCTGCGCTACTACGCCGAGCGATCCGGGCTGCCGACGCTGGCCGACGATTCGGGCCTGGAGGTCGACGCGCTCGACGGCGGCCCCGGCGTCTACACCAAGCGCTACGCCGGCCCGGAGGCGACCGACGAGGACAACAACAGCAAGCTCCTCGGTGAGCTCGAGGGGCTGCCGGCGGAGCAGCGACGTGCGCGCTACCAGTGCGTGCTCG
>CAYZDQ010000080.1:0-7608 GCA_964476955.1 uncultured Anaerolineaceae bacterium | reverse complement strand
GGTCCATCTCGTCGAACAGGGCCGCCACGTCCGCGCGCGCCTCGGTCACGAGTGCATCGGGGAAGAAGTCGCGGTTCCCGACGATCACTCCCAATGTGGCTCGTGCCATGTCCTCTCCTCCTTGGGCCCCCTGCTCTTCAGTCAGTGGCTAGCTGGTCGATGGCTGCGAGCAGCTCGGACTCGGCGATCGCTCCCTGCGACCAACGTTCCTGCAGCTGTCGCAGGCTGTAGACGGTGGATGGCTTGATCTCGATGTCCGCCGTGGTGATGGGCGTATCCATCGCGACCGGGCGGACGACCCTGGCGCCAGCGGCGAGGCCGATGGGCAGCAGGCCTTCCGCCGCGGCGGCCTGGTAGGTGTCGATGAGGCTGTAGTAGGCCGTGCCGCCTATGGCATCGAGGGTGTCTCCGGATGCCAGGTCGCGCTTGGCCACCGCGAAGACCTCGGACGACAGCCGATCCAGCGGGACCATGTTCGACTGGCGCCTGATGGTCATCATGGCGCAGGTCAGCGGGACCTCGATGCTGCACAGGTGGAACGGGCGGAATAGCGTGTAGTAGGGGCCGTCGCCCATGTCGCGCAGCACCATCGCCTCGCGCAGCCGTGGGTGGTCCGTGTGGACGATGAGGAAGACGCCGGGCGCGACAGCACCGATGCCGTAGTCGACCACGCCCAGCTTGTGCAGCAGGCCGCCGTCCTCGACCAGACGGAATGTCTCGTGCAGGTGGTCGCGATCGGTCTCCGGACCGTGCATGCCGCGCACATCGGGCACGAGGCCGGTGGAGTTGGAGACCGCAGCCATCTCGATCATCGTCTTGGAGCCATCGACGAACTCGACGAGCATGTTGGGCGAGAGGCCACGCCGGGCCGCTTCCTTCTGCACCGCTGGATCGGCCGGGGTGGAGTGGCGGTCGAGTGGGTTGTTCTTGCCCTTGCCCGCGGCCACGATGGTGAAGCCCATCGACTCAGCGAGGTCGTAGAGCTCACGGCAGGCGGCCGGCTCATCGCCCGCGGCGAGTGCGTAGAGCACGCCCTTCTGCCCCGCATACCAATGCAGGATCGGGCCCACCGTGATGTCGGTCTCGACGTTCATCATCGCGAGGTCCTGCCCATTCCGCGACGACCGCAGCGCCGCCCGTGCACCCACCTCGGGTACCCCGGTTGACTCGAGCATCACATCGATACTGCGCATGTCGGTGACGATGCGATAGTCGGCCACGGCGACGTTCGCGCCAGCCTCCACCGCGGCATCGGCCCCGGCTGCCGTCTCGGCGGTCACGACCTCGCCCGGAACCTGGCCGATGCGATAGGCCTCGCGGGCGCGCTCGATGTCGAGGTCGGCGGTGACCACCACGCGCAGTCCCTGCATCTCCTGCGCGGTGGCCACGACGTCGGTACCCATCTGACCGGCGCCCACGAGCCCCACGCGAACGGGTCGTCCGGAAGCTTCGCGTTGCTGGAGCTCGGCGTTCAGTCCGATCATGGTCAGGCCTGTCCCCCCAGCCTGATCTCGACCATCACCTTCAGCGCCTCACCCGCGGCGACCGTGCGGAAGACCCGGTCGACCTCGTCGAGCGGGTAGGTGTGGGTGATGATCAGGTCGGAGTCGATCAGGCCATGCTCGAGCAGGTCCAGCGCACGTAGGTGGTAGTCGGGGTGGTAGCTGAACGAGCCGATGACCCGGATCTCGTCGTAGTGGATGCGGTTGGCGTGGAGCTCGGTCATGGGCGCAGCCTTGGGCAGCCCGCCGAAGAGGACCACGTTCCCTTTCTTGCGCACCGCGTCGACTGCCTGCTGATGCGTGGCTGCCACCGGATTGGCACAGATGGCACTGTCGGCTCCACGCCCGTTCGTGAAGGCTTTGACCTCGGCCACCACATCCTGGGCCAACGGGTCCAGCACCAGGTCCGGCTTGAACGGCGCGGCCAGCTGCCGACGTAGCTCGTTGGGCTCGCTCAGGATCACGCGCGCCCCGCGCAGATGCGCGATGGCCGTGTGCAGGCAGCCGATGGGGCCCGCGCCCATGACCAGCACCGTGTCACCCAACTTCGTGCCGATGTCCTCGTGGCAGGCCTGCACCGAGCTGAGCGGCTCGCCCAGCGCGCCCTGTGGCCAGCTCAACGAGGCCGGCATCCGATGGATGGTGCCGCCCGCGAGCGCATGCGCCGGCAATACGCAGTACTCGGCCAGGCCGCCCCTGAAGCCGGGCGTGATGCCGATCATCGTCATGTCATCACAAAGGTTGTAGAGCCCGACGCTGCAGTACCAGCACTTGAGGCAGTGCACGTCCGGCGCGACCGCGAGGTGGTCTCCCACCGCGTAGTCGCTGACCTTGGCGCCGACCTCCACGATCTCACCGGAGAACTCGTGGCCGGGCACGGTGATCTCACCGCCGGCCGGACCTTCCTTCCAGCGGCGCAGGTCGGAGCCGCACACGCCGCAGGCCTTGACGGCCAGCAGTACGCCATCCGCGGGACACTCCGGGACGGGCAGGTCGACCAACTCGATCCTCTCAGGGCCGGTGAGCTGTGCGGCCTTCATGCGCCTTCCTCCTCGCGGATCCTGTGACCCACCGCCCCGCCCGGGTGGGTCTCGCCGAAGTCCTCCACCGAGTAGCCGCGCAGCTCGAGCAGGGCTACGCAGATGGCGTCGCAGAAGGCGGAGTTGAAGAGCGGGCTACCCGTGGCCACCATGCCGAAGGGGTCGATGCCGGCTGGCGCGGTCACGTGCAGCACGATGTCGGCGAGGCGGCCCAAGCTGGAGTCGGGCTTCTCGGTGATAGCCACGACCGTGGCGCCGCGCTTCTTCGCGATCCCGGCAAGGAAGATGACCTCCGTCGTCTCGCCGCCCTTGGAGAGGCCGATCCAGACGTCGTCCGCGGCCACCGCGCCCGAGGCCCCGTGCTGGCTGTCACCGGGGTGCAGGAAGAGTGCGGGCGTGCCCACGCAACTGAGCAGATGCGCGAAACGCAGAGCCACTGCGTGCGATGTACCGGACCCCGAGACGAGGACCTTGCCCCCGCACTCGAGGAGCGTTCGCACGACCAGCTCGAAGCGGTCGTCCAGCTGCGGACCCACGCTGGCCACGGCCGCGGCTTCGCGCTCGATGACATCGAGGCCGAGCTTGCGGATGGCGGCACCGTCCATCAGGCCATCTCCAGCAGCTGTTGGGCCGTGATCGAGTCGGTAATGAGCACGTTGACGAGCTGGCCCTTGAGCGCTGCCCGGATGGCCGCGACCTTCTGAGGGCCACCCGAGACACCCACCACCTTGGGCACCTGCTTGATCTGCTCCAGCGTCATGCCGATGATGCGGTCGTTGATCTCGGATTCGATGCACTCACCGTCGGCGTCGTAGTAACGCAGCGCGATGTCGCCGACCGTGCCCTTGCGCAGCAGGTCGTCGAGCTCGGCGCGGCTGATGATCGAGCCGTCACGCATGGTGACCGAGTCCGTGGTCGGCGCGCCGATACCCACGAACGCGATATCGAGGTCGTCGAACGCCTCCACCGCACGCTGCACGTGGACGTCGGAAAGCAGGGCCTCGCGGGTGCGCTGGTCGGCCACGATGCCAGGCACGGGCAAGAGCGTCAGGCGGCAGTCGAGCGTGCGGGCCATGCTGCGACACAGCTCGGTGGCATGGACCTCCGCGTCGGGCTGACCGATGCCCCCGATGATCTGCACGACCTGTGCATCGGGATAGCGCTGCGGGGAGAGGCCCGCGACCATGTGTCGCAGCGTGTCGCCCCAGCACATGCCGACCGTGCTGCGACCGGACATCGCCCGCGCCAGGTAGCCGGCTGCGGCGGTCCCCACGGCCCGGCTGACCTGGCTCTGCGAGTGGCCGCTCTGGGTCTCGACGACCAACGCCTCCTGCAGGCCGAATCGCTCCTCGAGCCGGCTTTCGACATCGAGGAAGAGCCCCTCCGGCTCGACCACGGTGATCTGCACCACGCCGTTCTCGCGGGCCTGTGCCATGAGCCGCGAGACCTTCGAGCGCGACAGCCCCAGGCGTGCGGTGATGGCGTCCTGGTTGAGGCCGTCCTCGTAGTAGAGGCGGGCGACCTTGACCAGCAGACGGAGGTCTTCCCGGGTCGGTTTGGTGGCCATCAGTGTGAAAGGATTCCCACTGCTGAGAGTACTCCTAGACACGCTAGCACCAGCCGGGCGCCGTGACAAGGCCGAGTTGGCGGTGGCTGGCCCTCCTGGCACGACGGCCCACCGGCTCGAACCAGGAGCTGGCTGAACCATAGCTATCCCTCGGGCGGGTAGACCTTCTCGGGCGGATGACGCCGGGCGGGCCGCTGGATGAGCTCGATGGTCACGCCGTACACCTTCTCGGTGTCGAGGTAGGCGAAGTGACCGTCACCGTCTGGCCCGAAGCCGGAGCCATCCATGATCATCCGAAAGCCGGCCGCCTCGGCCTGGGCCAGAGCGCCCGACATGTCGTCCACGAGCACGCCCAGATGCTGGACGCCGAAGCCATGATCCTTCACGAAGTCAGCGTAGACCGTGGGCCCCTCGACCATCTCGATGAGCTCGATGCGCATGGGACCGAAGTACGAGAGCGCGACCCGCATGCGGTACTCGCATGGCTTGCCGTGGTACGACATCTGCGTGCACAGCCCCGTGCCGTACGTGTAGAAGTGCCAGCCGCCGATCCCGAACGTGCGGTGGTACATCTCCACCGTCCGGTCAAGGTCCTCTACCACGATGGCGATCTGCGCGATGCCGTTGTCCAGGAAGGGCAACGGCGCTCCGGGTCGCTGCGCGAGCGTCGGCGCGTTCACCGACACACCCGTGCAAGTAAGGCGGCCTGTGGGTCAAGTGCGAGGCGGCTTCGAGGCACGGGTGAGAATCCTCTTGCTATTGAGACCAGTCTCAACTGACGCTATCACGCCCGCCAGATGCGAGTCAACGATGTCGTGCACCTCGTGGCGCGGAACACTGGTGTCTGATGACGAACGCCACCCCCGGTCTGCCGCGCTCGACAGGTCCCACCCCGGAGATCCGTCTCGATCCTCTGATGCCGGCCGAGACCGCGGCCGAGGCAGAGGACATCGGCGTGCGCAGGGCGCGCATGGCCACGCTGCCCATGTTCCTGCTGGCGGTGCTGGCAGGCGCGTTCATCGCCCTCGCCGCTGCATTCTCCACCACGGCCGTCGCGGGCGCCGGGGACGCCCTCCCCTTCGGGATCGCCAGGCTCATCGCGGGCATCACCTTCAGCCTCGGGCTCATCCTCGTGGTCCTCGGGGGCGCCGAGCTGTCCACCGGCAACAACCTCATCTCGGTGGCGTGGGCCTCGGACCACATCACCACCCGGGCTGTGGGGCGCAACTGGACCATCGTGTGGCTGGGCAACCTCGTGGGCTCGCTGGCTACGGCCGCGCTCATCGTGATCGCCGGGCAGTACCAGTTCGGCGGCGGCGTGGTGGGCGAGATCGCCCTGGCCATCGCGGCCGACAAGGTCGCCCTCGATCCGCTGCGGGCATTCACCCTTGCCATCCTCTGCAACGGCCTCGTATGCCTCGCGGTGTGGCTGACCTACTCCGCCCGCACCACGGTCGACAAGATCTTCGTGATCGTGCCGCCGGTGGCGGCGTTCGTGGCCATGGGCTTGGAGCACTCGGTGGCCAACATGTACTTCATCCCCGTGGCCATGCTCATCCGCGCCGTCGCCCCGGAGAGCTTCTGGAGCACCATCGGCGCCAGCGCGGAGGACTACGCGGCCCTCGATCTCGGCGGCCTCGTGGGCAACCTCGCGCCGGTCACGCTTGGCAACATCGTGGGCGGCACCATCCTCGTGGGCGCCATCTACTGGCTGGTCTACCTCCGCAGCAGGTAGGTAGCCTGCCGCTCACCCAGGTCGGTCAGCGATTCGGCGGCTCAGGCCACCTCGGCGGGAGCGGCGACGGCGGAGCTGGCCAGTTCATCGCTCGGCAGCAGATCCCGACCGGACGCCTTCTCCCAAACCGCGTCCGACCAGTGCGCGAGCAGGATCGCGGCCACACACACGAGCACGCCGGAGACGGCGAAGGGCGTGACCGAGCCGTCGTACGCGGCATCGATGAAGGCACCGATGACGGCGCCACCAAGCGTGGCCACGGAACCGATGATGGCCGCCGCTGTACCAGCCACCCGGCCCATGGGCATCATCGCCGCCGAGTTGACGTTGGGCATCGCGAAGGAGTGAGCCACGAGGATGGGCAGGATGGTCGCGAGGTAGAGCCAGAACGGCGGATGACCCCCGTTGGTGATCACGGCTGCCGCGAAGATGAGCGTGGCCACGAGATAGCCCAAGAGCGCGTAGCGCACCATCCGGCGCAGGCCGAAGCGGTCGATGAGCCGAGGGTTGAAGAGCATCGCCGCACCCAGCATCAGCGAGGCGCCGCCGAAGATGAGCGGGAACCACTCACCCAGGCCGAAGACGTCGTCGATGATGAGCTCGGTCGAGGCGAGGTAGGACGCGAACCAGCCGAACAACGCCATCTGCGCCAGCATCAAGCCCATCGCGAAGCGGCTGGTGACTACCACCCGCGCGGCCAGCAGCAGCCGCGACACCTTCAGCGGGATGCGCTTGTCCGGCGGCAGCGTCTCGGGCAGGCGGATGGCCCACAGGCCCGTGAGCACGGCAGCGCCGGCGAAGAAGGCGAAGACCCAGCGCCAGTCGCCCACCGCCAGCACGCCCGCGCCGATCGAAGGGGCGATCATCGGGACCAGCAAGAACACGGCCATGATGTACGAGAGCACCTTGGCCATCTGGTCCCCGCGATATCGATCGCGGATGGCACCCTGGGTAACGACCCGCACGGCCGACGCGCCGAAGCCGCCGACGAAGCGGAGCAGGAGCAGCACGGTCAGCGAAGGCGCGAATGCGGCTGCGATAGCGGCAAGGGCGTAGATGGCGAGGCCCACCCAGAGGATGCGCTTGCGACCGAGCGAGTCGGAGAGCGGACCCCACAGCAGCTGGCCCAGGCCGAAGCCGATGAGGAAGACCGTCACCACGGGCGCGACCGCGCTCGAGTCGGGATCCAGCCCGAACTCGGCGCGCATCTGGCCGAAGGCCGGCAGCATCATGTCGATGGCCAGGGCCGTGAGCGCCATGAGCATCGAGATGAGCACGATGAACTCGCGTTTGCCCATGGTGGGCTCGGTCGTAGCGGAAGGCGTGGTCAAGCGGGATCTCCAGGACGGACCAGCGACACCGGCGTCTGGGGCGCCAAGGTGTCTGCTTCAAGCATAGAGTGCATGCGCCAGAACGTGCTCGCAGCTACCAGGCAGGACGGCAGCCTAGGACTCGTCCTCGAGCTCCAGGGGGATGCCCACCGAACGGCGGGCCGCCCGCGCCACGCGCAGGAAGTTGCTCACGTGGGACACCGGCGAGATGTGCGATCCCGCGTCCTCGTAGATCGTGGGGATGGGGACCCAGTCGATGACGAGACCGGCCCGGATGGCGTCGGTGATCATCTCGACCTCGAACTCGAACCCTGCCTCCCCGCTCTCGAGCAGGTGCGGGAGCAGCGGTCGGGCGATGAGGCGATAGCCCGATTGGTTGTCCTCGATGTGGTGGCCAACCGCCCAGCTGAAGGTCTGGGTGCCGAGGTTGTTG
>CAYZDQ010000079.1:0-7632 GCA_964476955.1 uncultured Anaerolineaceae bacterium | reverse complement strand
GGTGTGCTCGACCGTGACCAGCAGCAGGCCGTCCGGCCAGGGGCGCCCGGTGAAGAGATGCGTGACGTCGAGTGCCTGGGTCCGGCGAACCGTGGAAAGATCGAAACGAAGCATGCGGTGAGCGTACCCGCCTCGCTGGCTACGCGTCCTCGATGACGACCACTTGCTCGAGGTGACGCGGGTGCTCGAGATCCAGCCCGCGACCGACCGCCGCGCCGAAGGCCAATGCCTGCAGCACGTGCATGGCCAGGGGCAGACGTGCGATGGGATGCAGCTGCGCCCCAGGGCCGTCCGGCCCGAGCACGAACGGCGTCGCTCCCAGAGCCGCCGCCTCGTCGATGACCCGACGCTCGGCGGCCTCGGTGGCACCACCCAGCACGCCGGCCACGATGACGCCCGGCTCACAGACCGAGATGGGGCCGTGGCGGAACTCGAGGGGATGGAAGGCGGAGGCCGGTACCTGTCCCGTTTCGGTGATCTTGAGCACGGCCTCGTTGGCGACCCCGAAGGCGGCGCCGGCACCGAGCACCACCAGACGCGATGGACCTGTCGCCGCGAGCTCGTAGGCCCGATCGATGAAGGGGGCCGTCTCCGCCCAGTGCGCAGGCATCGCATCCAGGTCGGCCGCGAATGCCTCGTCGGCCAGGCGCGCCCCGAGACGCACGATCAGGCTGGCCTGCGCGACGAACGAGCGCGTCATGACGATGGCTTCGTCGTATGCCTCGGGCACGACCAGGGCCACGTCAGCCAAGTCGGCCATGGGCGCCTCTGGCCGGCAGGTGACCGCGATGGTGTACTGGCCCCTCGCGCGCGCTGAGCGCAATAGGTCGAGCGCCTCGGTCGTGGTGCCGGAGCGGGAAACGACGATCAGCGGCTGGTCGGCGAGGGACTGGCCGGCGAAGACGGCGTCGGGTCGCAGCAGCACCTCCGAGAGCGGCTGGGCCTCGGCCGGCAGGTTGGCCTCCTCACGCATGGCGAAAGCTGCGACCTGGGCGATGTACAGCGATGAGCCGGCACCGCTGACGACGACGCGGGTGGCGCCATCGAGTCGGTCGACCACCGCCTGGGGCGCGGTACGGGCGACCTCGTGCGCAGCCGTGATCGCCTCCGCTGCGGCACTGGCTTCGCGCCAGGGCAGCGAAGCCTCGACACGGGTGCGGATCTCGGCGGCGGACATGGTGGCGGCGGGCATCTTGGCTCCTGTGTGGGCTGGGATCAGGCGTCGCGCAGCTCGACCGAATAGCGATAGCGGTCGGCGCGAAGGATGGACTGGCAGAACTCGATGATGACGCCATCGGCGTCGTAGGTGGTGCGCTCGACGCTGAGCACCGGGTCGCCGGGCTCACCGCCGAGGATGCTGGCATCGTCGTCATCGAGCGACACCGGCACGAACGTCTCGCGCGCTCGCACGGGACGCACACCGAAACGCGTGGTCAGGGTCTCGTACAGGCTGGCTTCGGAGAGATCGAGCTCCTCGAGGCCCTTGAATCGGGCGGCTGGCAGATAGCTCGTCTCGGACACGATGGGCTGGTCGTCCGCGAGGCGCACCCGGGAGAGCGCTACCACCGGCGTCCCGATGGCCAGGCCCAGGCCTTCCGCCACGACTGCTGCCGCCGGCTCCACGCCGAGGTCCTGAACGCGCGTGCCCGGACGCATGCCATGGCGCTCGATCTCGCGGCTGAAGGTGTAGAAGCCCCCGAGCCGATGCTCGAGCGCAGCACCGTGGACGAACGTGCCACGACCGCGCCGGATCTCCAGCAGCCCCTCCGCCACGAGACCCGACAGGGCCTGGCGCACAGTGGCACGGCTGACCCCGTAGTGGGCCATCAACTCCTGCTCGGTCTCCACCTGCGTGCCGGGGGGCAGCTCACCGCCGGCCACGCGCTCACGCAGGTCGGCCTGGATCCGGCGATATAGGGGCGCACCCCCGGTCTCGACCGTCAATGGTTGCTCCTTCCGGCCGATCGGCTGCGGTCGCGTTGGCTCACAGTGGAGGACGTACGGACGTCCGGTCCTCATGGTGACATCGGTGTCAAGAGAGGTACGGACGTCCGGATGTCGGCGAGACAGTGGTAGCATCGAGCCAACGGCTCCCGGGGGAAACGGGGAGCCGACCCGTCCGCAACAGGAGGATGTCGCCGTGAGGCTTGGCACACTTCGCGGCCTGGACGCCTGTGCCTCCGACAAGGGCACCTTCTCTGTCCTGGCCCTCGATCACCGCAACAACCTGCGCCGTGCGCTGAACCCGGAGGACCCGGGCTCGGTCACGTATGAGCGGCTCGTCGGTATCAAGCGTTCGATCGTGCGGGCGATCGCACCCGTGGCGGACGGCATCCTGCTCGATCCCGATCTGGGCGCCGGGCCGGTCATCCACGATGGCTCGTTGCCGTCAGGTTGCGGTCTCCTGGTCGCGGTCGAGGAGACCGGCTACGAGGGACCCTCCACCGATCGCACCAGCCGCCTGATGCAGGGCTGGAGCGTGTCACAGATCAAGCGCGTCGGCGGCGACGCCGTGAAGCTGCTGCTCTACTACCACCCCGACGCGCCCGGCGCGGAGGAGCAGGAACGCCTGCTCATCGAGGTTGCCGAGTGCTGCGCCGATCAGGACATCCCGCTATTCCTCGAGACCCTGGGCTATCCCCTGGACGCCGACGTCCCCAAACTGACCGACGAGGCCCGGCGCGACGTGGTCGTGCGCACGGCGCGCCGACTGACCGCCCTCGGTGGTGACATCTACAAGTGCGAGTTCCCCTATGACGCCGGAGTCGCCGACAAGACCCGCTGGAGTGAAGCCTGTGCCGAGCTCGAGGAAGCGTCGGCCATCCCCTGGGCCATTCTCTCAGCCGGCGTCGACGACGCCACCTTCGAAGCCCAGACGCTGACTGCATGCCAAGCCGGTGCCTCGGGCGTGCTGGTCGGTCGCTCCGTGTGGAAGGAGGGGGCGAGCATGGAAGCTCCCGAGCGCGATCGTTGGCTCGAGACGGTGGGCGTCGAGCGCATGCAGCGACTCGTCGACATCGTGGAGGCCGAAGCGGTCCCGTGGCGCGAGCGCTCACCCCTGATGGACGAGCCCGAGCCCGAGCAGGGCTGGTTCGCCGGCTATCCCGGCCATCCCGGTGACTGACACCCCCGAGCGCGACATCGATGTCTACGTCATCGGTGACGTCAACCCGGACATCCTCGTCATCGGCAGTGATGTCGTGCCCGAGTTCGGGCAGGTCGAGAAGTACGTGGGCACGATCCGGCTGACAGTCGGTGGCTCATCGGCCATCAGCGCCTGCGGCCTGGCCCGACTGGGCCTGCGGGTGGCCCATGGCGGGATCGTCGGCGACGACATCCTCGGCCATGCGGTACTGGAGGCGCTACGAGATCGCGGTGTCGACAGCTCCACGGTGTCCATCGACCAGGCCATCCCCACCGGCGCCACCGTGCACCTGGGCACCGGCGACGACCGCGCCATGCTGACCGCGACCGGCACCATCGATCGCCTGCGGGCCGAGGACGTGCCACGCGAGATCCTGGCGCACATCCGTCACATCCATGCCGGCTCCACGGGCATCCAGCCCAAGCTGCGGCCGGGCCTGCCGGCCTTGTTCCGCGAGGCGCGGGCTGCCGGAGCGACCTCCTCATTCGACACCAACTGGGATCCCGACCGGCGCTGGGAAGGCATCGACCCGATGCTGGCGGCGACCGACGTCTTCCTGCCCAACGAGCGCGAGGCCGCCCTCATCTCGGGCGTGATGGATCCGCTCGAGGCCGCCCACAAGCTGGTGGCACGAGCCGAAGCAGCAGGTCGCGACGAGGGCGCACGCCCGCTGACCGTGGTGGTCAAGCTCGGCGCCGACGGAGCCCTGGCCGTGCGTGGAGACGAGGCCCTGCGTGTGCCCGCGGACCGGGTCGAGGTGGTCGACTCGACCGGTGCCGGCGATGGTTTCAACGCCGGCTTCATCTATGGCTTCCTCGGCGATCGTCCGCTGGCCGAGTGTCTGGCCCTGGGCGTGGCCTGCGGATCGCTCTCCGTCCGCGCCATCGGCGGCGTCGACGGCCAGGCGACCGTGGAGGAAGCGGAAGCGCTGCTCTAGGGGTTCGGCTGCTCCTGGGGCGCCGGTGGGGTGCTGCTGCCCGATGGCCCGGATCGATCGTCCTGCCCGACCCGAACGCGCGGCTGCGCACCTCCGTAGGTCCGGCCTCCGGTCTATTCCCTGGGCGCCTGAAGCAGCGATCCTGGGACAGCTACACGGCCCTGGGGGCCACCAACAGGTCCCGAGCCATTCCCCGTGGGGCGTACTTGATGACACCCCGGGCCATCACTAGTCACCCTTGGGCATGGCGGCGAGGCAATAGCCAGCGCTGGTCGGTCGAGTGAGTCGCCACCGGCATAGCGCCTGACTAGGGGTGGCACTGCGTGCCGACACGAGTCATCCGGAGGGCACGAACCGGCCCGTGTCCCTGGCCGAGGTGGGCGCGGCAGGTGGATACGCGCGAGCCGCGCTGCGGCGCGCTCAGGCCGAACGTCACCGTGCGCCTAGGCTTCCTCGCGCTCGATCTGGCGACGTGTCGCCGGCGTGCGCTTGGGCAGCGGCACGTCGTCAGCACCCTCCACGAACGAAGCCTCGCGCGCCCATGCCGCAGCCTGCTCCTGCTGCTCCACCGAGAGGATGCCGTGACGGGCCAATGAGGCCATCTCGTCGCGCACGTAGGTCTTGAGCATCTCGGGCCCGTCGGTGTTGATGGTGTAGCGCACGTCGTTCTTGTGCAGCGTGTCGAAGATCCAGGCGAACTCGTCCCAGCCGGAGACCACGCGCGAGTTGAGGTTGCTGGTAGGGCACAGCTCCAGCGTGATGCCGCGCTCTCGGATGACCGCCATGGTGCGGTCGTCGTAGGCCGACTTGACGCCGTGGCCCAGGCGATCAGGTTCGAGGTGCTTGATGACCTCGGCCACCTCCTCCACAGGCCCCGATTCCCCGGTGTGCACGGTGATGCCCAGGCCCTTCTTGCGCGCCCGCTTGAAGGCGGCGGTGTAGTCGGCCGGATCGAACGTCGAAGACTCGGGCCCAGCGATGTCGATACCGACCACGCCGCGGTGACGGTAGGCGATGGCCTTCTCCACGATGATCTCGTTGAGATGGGTCGGGAAGGCGCGGTCGAGGCAGAGGATGAGTCCGGGCTTGACCGGGTACTCCAGCGTGGCCCGGTCCATGCCCCGGATGGCCGCGCTGATGATGTGGTCGAGATCCTGCTCCCCTCCCCGGTTGCGCTTCATGGGGTTGAAGCGCAGCTCCATCGTGGTCACGTGGTTCTTGCGGTAAGCCCCACCGATGACCTCGTAGGCCGAGCGCTCCACGGCCAGCGGCGAGGACTGGATGAGCTCGGTCCAGTGGAAGAGCTGGAGGTAGCCGTCGAACGATCGACCGCGTCGCTTCGACACGGTGATCATCTCGCGGAACTCCCAGTAGTCCTTGCTGGGCAGGCGGATGCCCTGGGAGTGGGCGATGCCCCACATGATCGCCGGCGAGACGGCGCCACCGAGGTGGCAGTGGAGCTCGGCGAGGGGGATCTTGCGAGAGAGAACGGCAGGCATGCCGCGATGCTAGCCCCTCCACCAGTCACTCGCCTTCAGTTCCTGCCGGGCAGAGCAGGGCCCGACTTTGGGAGGAGCGTTGACAAAGGGCGTAGCCTTGCTTTGTCCATTCCGCTTACAAAGTTGGTAGCTGGCTCAGGGGTTGACATCAGTGGCACGATGAGGACCGGACGTCCGTACGTCCTGATGTCCCGAGGTCACGCCGCCGGCGGACAGGACACATGGAGGAGGTCAGTACACAGATGACCAAGCGATTCAACGGACTCGTCGCGATGGGAGCCGCCGGTCTGCTCGCCGTGGCTGGCGCGGCGCCCGCCACGGCGCAGGACACGGTCAGCATCGACATGGTCGGCGCCGGGTACACCGACAGGATGCAGCCCTACTACGACGATCTGGCTGCGCGGTTCATGGACGCGAACCCCAACATCGACGTGGCGGTCGAGGTGGTGAGCTGGAACAACATCTACGACGTCATCAACACGCGTGTCGCGGCTGGTGATCCGCCCGACATCATGAACCTCAACTACTTCGCCAACTTCGCCGCGGACGACCTGCTCTACACAGCTGAGGAGATCGTCACGCCGGAAGTGCTGGACGGCATCATCCAGGCCTTCCGCGACAACTCCCGGTACGACGGCATCGAGTACGCCGTGCCCGACCTGGCCAGCGACCGCCTCTTCTTCTACAACGCAGATGTCCTTGACGCCGCCGGTGTCGAGCCCCCGACTTCATGGAGCGAGATGCTGGCGGTCTGCGAGGCCATCCTGGAGAACGTGCCGGGCGTGATTCCCTACGGCATCCCGCTGGGCCCCGAGGAGGCGCAGGCCGAGTTCATCATCTGGGCCGGCGGCAACGGCGGCAAGGTCTTCGAGGACGGGACCTGGGTCATCAACTCGGCTGAGAACCTCGAGACGCTCGAGTTCCTGCAGACGCTGGCCGACAACGGCTGCACGCAGCCCAGCATCGGCACCACGAACCGCACCGACGGCATCTTCCCGCTCTTCGCGAACGGCGTCATCGCCATGGCCAACGGGTCGATCTTCTTCCCCGGCGAGCTCGAGGTCACCTACGAGAGCGACGTCAACTGGGGCACAACGGCAGTCCCGGCCAACGACGGCAAGGACAGCATCACGCTCGGCGTCCAGGACTACTTCTTCGGCTTCAAGAAGGATGGCAACCAGGAGGCCCTGCAGGCGTTCCTGAGCTTCCTCTTCGAGCCGGACAACTACGCCGGCTTCCTTGACGCCGCCGGCGGCTTCCTGCCGGCGACGATCTCCGCGGGTGAGGCGATGTCCTCCGATCCGGCGCTCGCGCCGTTCATCGAGGTCCTTCCCAGCGCCATCTTCTACCCGAGCGACCAGGCTCAGTGGGCGGCCGTGCAGGGTGCGATCCAGCAGACGCTGGGCAGCGCCTTCGCGGGCACCGACAAGCAGCAGGTCCTGGACGAGATCCAGGCTGTCGCCACCGCGGAATAGCGGTAGGAACGCCGCTTCCAGTTCGACTAGCATGCGAGGATCCCAGCCAGCAGGCCGGGGTCCTCGTCCTGATTCACGGGAGCTGCCACGTTGACCCAGCCACCACCGGCGAATGAACCGGCGACCCCACGCCGTCGGCGGCTGTCCGATCTCGGTCCACTGCCCTGGATCGGCCCGGCGCTGCTGCTCATCTTCGCGGTCGTTCTGTGGCCGACCTTCGAGATGCTGCGGACCTCGGTCCTGGATATCAGCATCTCCGGCATCAGTCGAGGTCTGACGGGCCTCACCAACTACCAGAACCTGTTCGGCAACCCGGTGCTGCCCAGCATCATGCTGCGCACGCTGGGCTGGGTGGCGATCGTGGTCATCCTGACCATCCTCATCTCACTGGCGCTGGCGGCACTCCTCAACGCCGCCTTCCCGGGTCGGCGCTTCGTCCGCTGGGCGCTCATCGTTCCGTGGGCGGCCTCGGTCGTCATGACCGCCACCATCTGGCGCTGGATGCTTGACACCTTCTACGGGATCATCAGCCGCATCCTGTTCGACCTGGGCCTCATCCCCACGTTCGTCAACGAG